>JAWWOM010000264.1:0-13385 GCA_033851655.1 Frankiales bacterium | reverse complement strand
GCGTCGGTTCTGTCGAGAGCTCCACCGGTACCGCCGTCCCTGTTCCGTCGTCGTGATGACCAGACGGAGACTACGGGTGGTTGTTTTCGTTCGTCAAGCAACTATACCCAACCGTTATCCAGGCCGTAGCCAAGGGAACATGGGCGTCATGCCGAACCGTCTGGCGCTTGCCACGAGCCCCTACCTGCTGCAGCACCGGGACAACCCGGTCGACTGGTGGCCGTGGACACCCGAGGCCTTCGCCGAGGCCGGGCGTCGCCAGGTGCCCGTACTGCTCTCCGTGGGATATGCCGCCTGCCACTGGTGCCACGTGATGGCGCACGAGTCGTTCGAGGACCTCGCCACGGCCGCGTACCTGAACGAGCACTTCGTCTGCATCAAGGTCGACCGCGAGGAGCGGCCGGACGTCGACGCCGTCTACATGGAGGTGACGACGGCGATGACCGGGCAGGGCGGCTGGCCCATGACCGCCTTCCTCACACCGGCGGGGGAGCCGTTCTACTGCGGCACCTACTTCCCACCCCAGCCGCGGTACGGGACCCCGTCGTTCGGCCAGGTGATGGCGGCGGTGGTCGAGGCCTGGACCAACCAGCGTGACCAGGTGCTCGAGGCCGGGGCGCACATCGTCTCCCAGCTGGCCGACCGGCAGGGTGCCGCCGCGGGTTCTGCGGAGCTCACGCCCGCCCTGCTCGATGATGCAGTTGCCTTGCTGGCCAAGGGTTTCGACGACGAGCGGGGTGGTTTCGGCGGCGCGCCCAAGTTCCCGCCGTCGATGGTGCTCGAGTGGCTGCTGCGGCACCACGCCCGTACCGGAGATGCCCGGTCGCTGCACATGGTCGAGCGGACGGCCGTCGCCATGGCCCGTGGTGGGCTCCACGACCAGCTGGCCGGCGGCTTCGCCCGCTACTCCACCGACGCCTCGTGGATCGTGCCCCACTTCGAGAAGATGCTCTACGACAACGCCTTGCTCCTGCGCTGCTACTGCCACCTCTGGCGACAGACCGCCGATCCTGCGGTACGCGACCTTGCCCGCAGGGTGGCGGTCGACACTGCCGACTTCCTGGTACGGGAGCTGCGCACCCCCGAAGGCGGCTTCGCCTCGGCGCTGGACGCCGACACCGAGGGCGTCGAGGGCAGGTACTACGTGTGGACCCCGGAGCAGCTCGCGGAGGTCCTCGGACCTGACGACGGCGCCTGGGCCGGTGCCCTGTTCGCGGTGACCGCCGACGGAACGTTCGAGCACGGATCGTCGGTGCTCCAGCTGTTGACCGACCCGGACGACGTCGTACGGGCCACCTCGGTCCGGCTGCGGCTCAAGGCTTCCCGGGACGAGCGGGTTGCCCCGGCCAGGGACGACAAGGTCGTCGCCGCGTGGAACGGCCTCACCATCGCGGCGCTGGTCGAGGCCGGGATGCTGTTCGAGCGGCCCGACCTCGTCCACGTCGCGACCGCGTGCGCCGAGCTGCTCGACCGGGTCCACCTCCGCGACGGCCGGTTGCTGCGCACCTCCCGGGACGGCGAGCCGGGGAACAACGCCGGGGTGCTCGAGGACTACGGCGACGTCGCGGAAGGGCTGCTGGTGCTGGCTTGTGCTACCTCGGACCCGCGATGGGTGAGGCTTGCCGGCGCACTGCTGGACACGGTCCTGGCCCACTTCCCCGACGGTTCCGGTGGGTTCTTCGACACCGCCGACGATGCCGAGCCCTTGATCAGCAGGCCGCAGGACGCGACCGACAACGCCACGCCGTCGGGCGCGGCGACCGTCACGAGCGCGCTGCTCTCCTACGCGGCGCTGACCGGCTCCGCCGCCCATCGGGAGGCAGCGGAGGCCTCGCTGGCCACGCTGATGCCGCTGCTCGCCGAGCACCCGCGGTTCGCCGGCTGGGCAGGAGCCGCCGCCGAGGCGCTGCTCGCCGGCCCGGCGGAGATCGCCGTCGTCGGCGCACCGGCCGACCCCCGTACCCAGGCCCTGGTCGAGGCGGCGTGGCGGTCCACCTCCCCGGGAGCGGTCATCGCCGTGGCTGACCCGGCGCAGCCCCCGTACGTCGGGCTGCTCGAGGGCCGGTCCCTGGTCGACGGCGGCCCGGCGGCCTACGTCTGCCGCCGGATGGTCTGCCGGCTGCCGGTCACGACCCCGGAAGGCCTCGTCAGTCAGCTCTGAGCCGGGTTGTCAGCGGTGAGCGAACAGCGTTGGCGTTGCCTGATTGCCGTGTAATCGTGTAATCACCGCAACAGAAGGAGCAGATCATGTACCCACGAGGACGCAATGGGGCGCCGCCCTGGGCCCGCGGCAGCGACACACCGCCTGCCGCCGATGACGTGTCGGGCTGGCTCGCCGGCCGGCTGCCCGACGACTGGTACGTCGGCAATCCGGACGTCGGCGTCGACCGCGACGAGATCGTCATCGTCGGCGAGCTGACCCCGCCCGTCGTCGAGGGCGAGGCCGACGGCGCGGCCCAGCAGGCGGCGGTCGCCGGCCGGATCACCCGGTTCCGCGAAGAGACCCGCGGCAAGCGGATCGCCATCGCGCAGGAGGCCGAGCAGCGGTACGGGCGCAAGGTCGCCTGGGGCGCACGGATCGGGGAGACCAGCGTGGTCTTCACCAGCCTTGCCGTACCGGTCATGACCCGGCTGCGCTTCGACGAGCGCCAGGTGCTCGACACGCTGGTCGACGCCGGGGTCGCCCGCAGCCGCAGCGAGGCGCTGGCGTGGGCGGTCAAGCTGGTCGGCCAGCACGAGGGCGACTGGATCAGCCAGCTGCGCGACGCGCTGGTCGCCGTACAGGAAGCGCGCAAGGCCGGGCCGGCCGGCTGAAGGGCCGGTCCCCCGGGTCAGGCGAGTCGGTAGGTCGCGATCGCCACGGCGACGTACTGCAGGGCGAAGGCCGCCACCGTGAGGGCGTGAAAGACCTCGTGGTAGCCGAACACCCGAGGCAACGGGTCGGGGCGCTGGAACGCGTAGACGACAGCCCCGAGCGAGTAGAGCACCCCGCCCGTCGCCACGAGCACGAGCACGGCCACCCCGCCGTGGTGGAGCAGGTCGGGGAGGACGAAGACGGCCACCCAGCCCAGCGCCAGGTAGATGGGCACGTACAGCCAACGCGGTGCAGTGGTCCACAGCAGCTGCAGGCCGATGCCGAGGACCGCGCCGCCCCACACCACCGTCATGACGACTGCGCTGGTGCGGCCGTGCAGGACGATCAGCGCGATCGGGCTGTAGGTGCCGGCGATGATCAGGAAGATGTTGGCGTGGTCCATCCGGCGCAGCATCGAACGCACCCGCTGTGAGCCGTTCCACCGGTGGTAGAGCGCGCTGACCCCGAACAGCAGGCAGGCGGACAGCGCGTAGACCGCACAGCCCAGCCGGGCCTTGGGGCTGCGGGCCATGCTCACCAGCACGATCCCGGCAGCAACGGCCAGCGGGAAGGTGATCCCGTGCAGCAGCCCACGGAGCTTGGGACGGGCGGCCAGCATGTCCAGGTAGGCCTGAGCCGCAGTGCGGGTCGCCTCCTCGAAAGCCGCGGTCATAACCGCAGCGTAGACCCGCGACCTCGGCGCACGATGAGAGCGGGACCTGCACGGTATTCTCAGCCCCGACGGGAGTCGTCACGACAGAAGGGGCCGCCATGGGGCTGCGCGACCTCGTCTACACCGTGTACGAGAAGCGGCTGCGGCGCTCCCTGGCCGGCGTGCCCGGCCCCCGTCACGTGGGCGTGATCCTCGACGGCAACCGGCGCTGGGCCCGGTCCGTGGGTGCCCGTGACGTCTACCGCCAGGGCGCGGACCGGATCGACGACCTGCTCGACTGGTGCGCCGACGCCGAGGTCGAGGTGGTCACCCTGTGGCTGCTGTCCACCGACAACCTGAGCCGGCCGGAGGACGAGCTGGACCCGCTGTTCCGGGTCATCGAGCGCACCGTCGAGGGACTGGCGGCGCCGGACAAGCTCTGGCGGGTCCACCCGGTGGGCTCGCTGGACCTGTTGCCGGAGGCGACCCAGCACATCCTCAAGACCGCCGACGAGAGCACCGTGGACAAGCCGGGGCTGCTGGTCAACGTCGCGATCGGGTACGGCGGCCGGCGCGAGATCACCGACGCCGTCCGCTCGATGCTGCTCGAGGCCGCCGGCAACGGTGCCTCGCTCGAGGAGCTGGCGGAGACCCTCGATGTCGAGCACATCGCCGACCACCTCTACACCAAGGGCCAGCCGGACCCCGACCTGGTGATCCGCACGTCCGGCGAGCAGCGGCTCTCGGGCTTCCTGCTGTGGCAGAGCGCGCACAGCGAGTTCTACTTCTGCGAGGCCTTCTGGCCCGAGTTCCGGCACGTCGACTTCCTGCGGGCGCTCCGCGCGTACGGGGAACGGCACCGCCGCTACGGCTCCTGAGCGCCAGGCGGTCCAGAGCGCCTGCCCGACACCTGACTGTCACATTGGTGATGGCGTGTCGTCGCCGGAAGTCCTCATCTCGCGGCCTACCTTCTGAGTGACGGACGGCGCCGTGCCGGACGTCCGGGAGGCCCAGGCGTGCAGTTGAGGCAACTCACCGCAGGCAGAGGGGCCGGCACCCGGCCCCTCGGGCCCGGTTCCGGACCACTCGAGCGCAGGAGCGCAGAGGTGCGCGCTCCGAGGAGATCCCTGTGAACGCAGGCTCACGGCGCACGTACGTGCTCGACACCAGCGTGCTGCTCTCCGACCCGGCCGCCATCACCCGCTTCGCCGAGCACGAGGTCGTCCTGCCGGTCGTCGTCATCAACGAGCTCGAGGCCAAGCGCAAGGACCCGGAGATCGGCTACTTCGCCCGGCAGGCACTGCGGATCCTCGATGATCTCCGCCAGAAGCACGGCCGCCTCGACCAGCCCATCCCGATCGGTACGGACGGCGGCACCGTACGCGTCGAGCTCAACCACTCGGACCCGACCGTGCTTCCGCCGGGGTTCCGGGTGGGCGACAACGACAGCCGGATCCTCGCAGTAGCAAGCAATCTGGCCAGTGAGGGCTGCGCCGTCGTCCTGGTCAGCAAGGACCTGCCGCTGCGGGTCAAGGCCGGCTCCGTCGGCCTGCCGGCCGAGGAGTTCCGCAACGAGCTGGCCACCGATGTCGGCTGGACCGGCATGGCCGAGGTCGAGATCAGCGACGAGGAGGTCGACGCCCTCTATGCCGACGAGCACCTCGAGCTCCCTGCGGCCCGCGACCTGCCCTGCCACACAGGGCTTGTGCTGCTGTCCAACCGCGGCAGCGCCCTTGGCCGGGTGATGCCGGACAAGTCGGTCCGGCTGGTGCGCGGCGATCGTGAGGCCTTCGGACTGCACGGCCGCAGTGCCGAGCAGCGGGTCGCCCTGGACCTGCTCCTCGACCCTGACGTCGGCATCATGTCTCTCGGTGGCCGGGCCGGCACCGGCAAGTCGGCGCTGGCGCTGTGCGCCGGCCTCGAAGCCGTCCTCGAACGCCGCCAGCACAAGAAGGTCGTCGTGTTCCGTCCGCTGTTCGCTGTCGGCGGGCAGGACCTCGGCTACCTGCCCGGCACCGAGGCCGAGAAGATGTCGCCCTGGGGCCAAGCGGTTTTCGACACCCTCGGCGCTCTGGTGCATGCCGACGTGGTCGAGGAGATCATGGCCCGCGGGATGCTCGAGGTGCTGCCGCTGACGCACATCAGGGGCCGGTCACTGCATGACTCGTTCGTCATCGTCGACGAGGCGCAGTCCCTCGAGCGCAACGTCCTGCTGACCGTACTCTCCCGTATCGGCGGGGCATCCCGGGTCGTCCTCACCCACGACGTGGCCCAGAGCGACAACCTTCGGGTGGGTCGGTACGACGGTGTTGCGGCCGTGATCGAGGCGCTCAAGGGTCATCCGCTGTTCGCCCACGTGACGCTGACCCGCTCCGAGCGCTCGCCGATCGCCGCACTGGTGACGGAGATGCTGGGCGACCTGGGGGTCTGAGGGCCCGTACGATCTCGGCATGGTCATCCCGGTCCATGACGAGAATCCCGTACGGCGAACGCCGGTCGTCACCTACGCCCTGATCGCGGCCAACCTGCTGGTGTTCCTCGTCGAGCCGGTCCATCAGTTCTTCGTCGGGAGCCAGACCGTTGCCGACGTGTGCCGGCAGTACGCGTTCTTCGACAAGTGGGCAGCCATCCCGAAGGAGCTGCTCAGTGGCCATGCCCTGGCGGCCCACCAGTACGTGATCAGCACGGCCTCCGGCCAGTTCTCTTGCCCCGTCGACGTTTTTCCGCACAAGAGCCCGGCGCTGTCGGTGTTCTACTCGATGTTCCTGCATGCCGGATGGCTGCACGTCCTCGGCAACATGCTCTTCCTCTACATCTTCGGCAACAACATCGAGGACCGGTTCGGCCGGGTCCCGTTCATCGCGTTCTACGTCGGAGCTGGATACGCTGCTGCGTACGGGTTCTCGGTCATGGACAGTGGCTCGACGACGACCCTGGTCGGAGCCTCCGGAGCGATCGCGGGCGTGCTCGGTGCCTACCTGATCCTCTACCCCAGAGCCAGGGTGCTCTCGCTGCTGCCCTTCCTGTTCTTCCTGCCGGTCCGGCTGCCCGCCTGGCTGGTCCTCGGTTCCTGGTTCATCCTGCAGTACGTCTATGCGGCCGGGGCCGGCGTGGGACAGGGTGCCGGCGTGGCCTACGTGGCGCACCTGGTCGGCTTCGTCGTGGGCATGCTCGTGGGCTGCCTGGTCAGGGTCGCGGTTCCCGAGCCGAGGCGGACCTGACCGGAGTCACATCCGTCACAGGGGTCCCTCCGGCCGCAAATCGGGCAGGCTGACTGTCGATTTTGTGAACCTTGTCACTCTCCGGGACCGATTCCGGCCGCTTCCCCGGGTCAGACTGGACGAGCGGCCCGCTCCTAGGGGGAGGCCTTCGCCGGAGACATGGCGCAGGTGCAGGGCCCGCAGGTGTGCCGCAGGACGCTCAGGACGCGCCATGTCCGTCCGTCCTGCATCGGGGCCACCGCGAAGCCTGTCCGGGTGCTCCCGGGTGCGTGCCGTCCCTACCTGGGACGGCCCACCCCAGGAGCGACGCGTGCGGGCACCGCCTGCCGCGGTGCCCATGACGGAAGGATTGAGCGTGATCCGAACACCCAACCGCGGCGTGGTTGTCGCCGGAGCCGCCCTCGGCTCGGTCGGTCTCGTCGTTGGCGTGCTCGGGGGGACCGCCGCGATGGCCTCGACCAAGGGAGCCCCGCCCGCCGGAACGGCCATCCGGACCGTCACCGTTGCCCCCAACGCCGGCCCAGCGGCCGAGAGCGCTGCCGAGTCCCTGCAGATCGCGGCCGAGAGCCGGTCCCTCAGCACCAAGGCCTCCGCCGTCGCGGCCGCGGCCGGGGCGACCGCCACGGCACCGCCGAAGCCCAAGCACAGGAAGGCGCGGCGGGCGGCCAGGGCCAAGAGCCGGGCACCGCTCACTCCGCGCGAGATGGCACAGCAGCTCGTGGCGCAGCACCCCGGCTGGAAGCCGGCGCAGTTCACCTGCCTGGACAAGCTGTGGACCCGCGAGAGCGGATGGGACCCGCACAACGAGAACGGCGGATCCGGAGCCTATGGCATCCCACAATCCCTGCCAGCCAACAAGATGGCTGCCTTCGGCGGCGACTGGCGCGACAACCCGTTGACCCAGATCCGGTGGGGTCTGTCCTACATCGCCGACCGCTACTCAACTCCGTGCGCGGCCTGGGAGCACAGCCAGCGCTACAACTACTACTGATCCGGTCAGCGGGTCCAGGCGACGCCGGCCGGCCGCTGGCCGGTCCAGGTGACGCCGCCGGGGTTGCTGACCGGCTTGGCGCCGGTCCAGGCCACGCCGTGGCTGGGCTTCTTGCTGGTCTGGTTGCTGGTCTGGTTGCTGGTCCAGGCGACACCGCGAGCCGGCTTGGCCTGCGGGTGCCCGCTGCTGGCCGAGGCGATCGAGGGAACCGCTGCGCCGCCCGCGAGGGCGATGGTGACGGCGGCGGTGACGGTGGCGAGGCGGCGAACGATCACGGCGAGCTCCTTGGGACCTGGTGACGCCCCGAGCGCCACGCTGAGTCACTCGTCCCGGTCTCGTACCGCCTTGAGGGACTTTTCCGACACCGTGAACAACGTGCCCAGATGACTAGTGCCGCCATGGCTCGGCAGGCCGCGATCGCCTGACTGGCTAGACCTTTGGGACGATCTGACTGGCCCGCTGAGGCTGCGCCTGCCGGCATATGTCCGGAAACGGGCCGAAAGAGTGGTCTATACCGGTGCTGGTCTAGGCCTGTGCGGTCAGCGGCGGCCGCGTCATCGACAGGACATCGAGGGCAGCGTCGAGCTGGTCAGCCGTCAGCTTGCCCGCCGCGACGTAGCCCCGCTCCTCGACGACCTGGCGGATGGTCTTGCGCTCGGCGAGCGAGGCCTTGGCCACCTTGGCCGCCTCCTCGTACCCGAGGTACTTGTTCAGGGGCGTGACGATCGACGGCGATGACTCGGCGAACTCGCGGCACCGTTCCTCGTTCGCCTCGATGCCGTCGATGCACCGATCGGCGAACAGTCGCGAGATGTTGGCCAGCAGCCGCATCGACTCGAGGATGTTGCGGGCCATCACCGGCAGCATGACGTTGAGCTCGAAGTTGCCGGCGGCACCGGAGAAGGCAACCGCAGCGTCGTTGCCGATCACCTGGGCGCACACCATGTTCAGCGCCTCCGGGATGACCGGGTTGACCTTGCCAGGCATGATGCTCGAGCCCGGCTGCAGGTCGGGGAGGTAGATCTCGGTGAGCCCCGTACGAGGGCCGGACCCCATCCAGCGGATGTCGTTGGAGATCTTGAACAGGCCGACAGCGATCGTCCGCAGCTGACCACTGGCCTCGACCAGCCCGTCGCGAGCACCCTGGGCCTCGAAGTGGTTGCGTGCCTCGGTGAGCGGCAGCCCGGTCGTGCGGGCCACCTCGGCGATGACCGCAGCGGAGAACCCTGCCGGCGTGTTGATGCCGGTGCCGACGGCGGTGCCGCCCAGCGGCAGCTCGGCGAGCCGGGGGAGCGAGGCCTGCAGCCGCTCGACGCCGAACCGCACCTGGGCCGCGTAGCCGCCGAACTCCTGGCCGAGAGTGACCGGGGTCGCGTCCATCAGGTGCGTGCGGCCGCTCTTGACCACAGCGGCCCAGGCAGAAGCCTTGCGCTCCAAGGACTCTGCGAGGTGCTCGAGCGCTGGGACCAGGTCGTGCACCACGGCGTCGGTCGCCGCGATGTGGATGGAGGAGGGGAACACGTCGTTGCTGGACTGCGAGGCGTTGACGTGGTCGTTGGGGTGCACCGGGGAGCCCAGCGCCTCGGTGGCCAGGGTGGCGATCACCTCGTTGGCGTTCATGTTGCTCGACGTGCCGGAGCCGGTCTGGAAGACGTCGATCGGGAAGTGCTCGTCGTAGCCGCCCTCGGCCACAGCCGTGGCGGCGGCGCTGACCGCCCGCGCGATGGCCGGGTCCAGGACACCGAGCCGCTCGTTCACGGCCGCGGCCGCAGCCTTGATCCGGGCGAGCGCCGCGATGTGCGAGCGCTCCAGGGTCTGGCCGGAGATCGGGAAGTTCTCGACGGCCCGTTGGGTCTGCGCCCGCCACTTGGCGTGCGCAGGGACGCGGACGTCGCCCATCGAGTCGTGCTCCAGCCGGTAGTCGGCGGCTGCGGTCTCAGTCATCGTGTGGGTCCTCGATCTCGAGCGCGGTCTGGTCGGTCCGGCGCGTGCGCCGAGGTCGAGCCTGCCACGAGCCCAGGCCGGCGCGGTGACCCAGTGACCAGGGACACACCTGCGTCTTGCCGGGCCGAGTTGGCCGCCGCTAGAGTGACCGCCACGTGATGGTGCGAGGAAGCCGGTGAGAGTCCGGCACGGTCGCGCCACTGTGAGCAACCCACCCCGGTGTGGTTGTCAGTCAGATCTTCTCGCCATCACGCCTCGCCCAATGACCAGGGGACGCAAGATCCCTGAAGGAGGCACCACATGAGCACCATGACCAACCTGACCGCGATTCCCACCCCGGTCGTCCTGCCCATCTCCAAGGCTGCGATCTGGCTGGTCGGCACCGCGCTCATGGCGCTGGGCGTCTACTACTTCGTCGGCGTGGACCAGGGGGCGACCTCGGTGTTCGGCCACAACATGGCGATCCACGAGTTCGTCCACGACGCCCGGCACTTCCTCGGTTTCCCCTGCCACTAACGGCCGGGCCTCCCTCCGATGGAGAAGAAGCTCATCGGCCGCGGGATCATCGCCGGTGCTTTCGCCGGTCTGCTCGCGTTCGTGTTCGCGCGCGTCTTCGCCGAGCCGGCGATCAACGCCGCCATCGCCTACGGCAAGGGCCGCGACGCCGCCCAGGCCGCCCTCGACAAGGCCGCCGGCCTGCCGGCGTCCGCTGCCGACCCGGACATCTTCAGCCGTACGGTGCAGGCGAACATCGGCATCGGCGTCGGGATGATCCTGTTCGGTGCGGCGATGGGGGCGGTCTTCGCCGTCGTCTACGCGGTCTGCCTGGGCCGGGTGGGCAACCTCCGGCCAAGGGTGCTGGCGATGCTGGTCGCGGGTGCAGGGTTCCTCGGCGTCTACCTGGTGCCGTTCCTGAAGTATCCCGCCAACCCGCCGTCGATCGGCCACAGCGAGACGATCGGGGCAAGGGGTGCGCTCTACCTGGTGATGGTGCTGGCCTCGATCGTCCTGCTGGTGCTGGCGGTGCTGACCGGCCGCCGGCTGCAGCACCCGGTCGGCAGCTGGAACGCCAGTCTGCTCGCCGGCGCCGGCTTCGTCGTGGTGATCGGCATCGTGATGGCGCTGCTGCCCCCGCTGGGGCACCTCGCCTCGAACAAGGCGCAGTACGGCCTGCACGCCACCGAGACGCCGCTGCCGTTGCGCGACGCCAAAGGCGCCATCGTCTTCCCCGGCTTCCCGGCCGACACCCTGGTGACCTTCCGGCTGTACTCCGTCGCGGCGCAGCTGCTGTTGTGGTCGGTGATCGGCCTGGTGTTCGGGCCGATGGCCGAGCGGGTTCTGGCCCCTGCCGCGTTCGCCGCAGCCAGGCAGCGCCGCCGGGTCGGCGCCAGCGGCCAGCTTGCGTGAGGCGCTAGCCGCCCTCGGCCCCTGGTTCGCCGTCGGGCAACCCGAACCGGACGGCGACTGGCAGCCGCTGGCCGCGCTGCTGACCTCGGACGGCCCGCTGGCCGACCGGGTCGACGCCGTCAGGGCGGCACTCGGCGGCGACCGGGTCCCGGTACGGGTGGCTGCCTCCGTCGCCCAGCTCGGACTCGTCGCCCGGCTGGTCGCGCCCGCGTTCGGGGCTGCGCTGCTGGACCGGCGGGTGCCGGCGCTGGACCAGGCCTGGTGGCAGCCGGGCGTCGGCGGGCCGATGCCGCTGGCGCTGAGCGACGGGGCGCTGGCCGGGGCCGCCCACGAGGACCTGGCCCAGGCGTTCACCGTCCGGGTGCTCGAGGGTCCCGTACGGGACCTGGTCGAGCTGACGGCCGCGATGTCGGTGTCCCGCCGGGTGCTGTGGGGCAACGTCGCGTCTGCCCTGAACGGGGCGGTGACCATGCTGGGCCGGGCCCGCCCCGAGCTCGCGGCGGACGCCGGACGGCTGGCAGGGGCGCTGCTGGACAGGCCGGTGCTCCGCGGCACGGCGACCGGTCTGGTTGGGGTGGACTTCCGCCGGCGCAGCTGCTGCCTGCTCTACCGGCTCGCCCCGGCGGGCGCCAGGTCGCTGTGCGGCGACTGCGTGATCGTGCCGCTGTGAACAGCGAAGCGGAGGTCGGGGCGCCCGACGCTTCGGTCGGCGGCTCCGGCTGCCGATAACCACGAACGTCTGCAGTGACCAGTGGCGAGGGTGCCACTTGCGCCGGGTGACCAGCCCGGTACTGTGTGGCGCCTAGGTGGGCAGCGTCGCTCTCCTCGGGGGCCATCACGACTCGTGAGGGGCTGACGCATGATCCGACGTACCTTGTCGACCGCACGGCTGGGCGCGCTGATCGCCGCGACTTTGGCGATCTCGCTCGCCGGTGCCGCGCCCACGATGGCCGCGACCGGCTCCGGTGCCGTGCCGTCCACCGGCAAGCCCGTGCACCTGACCACGTTCGAGCACCGGTTGCTGCAGCTGATGAACCACGACCGGGCAGTGCGCGGCATGCACCCGCTGACCATCACCCCGTGCGCGGAGGACTTCGCCCGCCGGTGGACCCAGACGATGGCCAAGCGCGACGTGCTCGCGCACAATCCCGCGCTCTCGGCGATGTGGTCCACGGCCAACTGCCGCGACGCCTCCCTGCTGGCCGAGAACATCGGCCGGTCCGGGACCAGCGCCGACGCTCTCTACGTCGCCTACATGAACTCCCCCGAGCACCGGGCCAACATCCTCAACCCCAAGCTGCGCTACGTCGGCATCGGCTCGTGGCAGCGCAGCGACGGCACGGTCTACGACACGGTCGACTTCGCCAACGGTGGCTCGCCCAAGTACATGACCGTCAAGCGGCTCGGTCAGGGCCTGCGCGCCCCCTGACCCGTACCGCCGGTTGGGCCGTACCGCCGGTTGGGCATCCGGCCCAGCCCCGACGCTGCGGGTGGGCCACCATGGTCGGCGTGGCAACGGACAAGAAGCGCGGCACCGAGGTCGTCAGCGACATGCTGCGCTCGCTCGCGGTGGTCGGCGTCATCATCGTGCCGTTGTGGCTGCTGATCCCACACCACACCGCGCAGCGGGTCACCGTCATCGACTACAGCACCGCGCTCAACCAGGCGGAGCGGCTTTCGGCGCATCAGGTGCTGGCGCCGGCCGGGCTGCCGGCGACCTGGCGGGCGACCAGCGTCTCCACCTCCGGCGGCAGCGGCGGGCCGGTGGTCTTCCACCTCGGCTTCGTGACCCCTGCCGGTGACTATGCGGCGCTCGAGGAGTCCAACGGTCCCCGCGACGGCTATCTCACGACCCTGCTCGGCAAGACCGCCAAGCCGCTGGACGACGTACGGGTCGGCGCCGCGTCCTGGCGCTCGGTGCGGGGCACTGACGGCCGGGTGGCCCTGGTCGGCCCGGCCGGCCCGATCACGGTCGTGGTCAAGGGGACCGCTCGGCTCAGCGAGCTCACGGCGTTCGCCGCGTCGCTGCACTGACTCGCCGGACCAGCGCAGGACCGATTGCTCCGTACGGCTCACCAACGCCGGTGGGAGCGCTCCGATACCCGGGGTGACCACCGTTGAGGAGGGCCATGACCAGCTCCGCGGAGACCGCCGGGTCGGCCGCCCCGCCCTGGGCCGACGACGCGCGGTACACCCTGCGCGAGGCGATGCTGGCCGAGCGGCGCGCGTACGAGTCGATGCGCCTGCTGGTCCCCGACCTCGACCTGCCGCGCGAGCGCCGCCGTCCGCTCACCGCACGTCAGCAGAGCGCCATCG
>JAWWOM010000268.1:0-6495 GCA_033851655.1 Frankiales bacterium | reverse complement strand
CTGCTCCTGTCCTACTCGATGCACGGGCCGAGCCTGTACGGCTTCGACATCCAGCAGGAGTTCGGCACGTTCGAGGCGACGCATGCAGCTGCTCACTGGGTGGTGATGCCGGGCAACGCGTACGACGCCATGCTCAGCATCTCGGCGCTGCCGACGGCGCTCGCAGAGCTGACCGGCTTCGGGGACGCGTGGATCTTCAAGATCGTCTATCCGGTCCTGTTCGGCCTGATGCCGGTGGGCGTCTATGTGCTCGCCACCCGTTGGCTCCGGCCCAAGACCGCGTTCCTCGGCGCGTCCCTCGTCGTGCTGCAGGCAACACTGGTGCCGGAGATTCCCGCGCTCGCCCGGCAGGAGATCGGCCTGCTGCTGTTCATCGCGCTGCTGCTGGTGGCGTTCACGCCGCGGCTGCCCCGCCGCAGGTCCCAGCTCCTGCTGCTGGTGCTCGCCCTCGGGCTCGTGCTCTCGCACTACTCCAGCGGCTACATCACCGTGCTGGCCCTGGTGGGGATCACCGTGCTGCGCTGGGGTTTCCTCGCGTTCGGTCGGCTGCGGCGGCGCTCCGAACCGCGGTCCAAGCCGGTGTTCGCGCTCCTGGTCGTGGTGGCCATGGCGGCAGCCTCCTACACCTGGAACGGACCGGTCACGCACTCCACCGGCAACGTGGCCAGCTTCGGCACCACGCTCGCCACACAGGGCGTGCAGATCCTGCCGAACAAGGGCAGCTCCTTGCTGCAGACCTGGCTCGGCGGCAACGTGACGCAGCAGGTCCCGCCGAAGCAGTTCTTCGCCGACGCCGCTGCGAAGTACGGCCCGCTGCGCACCTGGCTGATCCCGTACGGACAGGGGGCGCAGAACAACTTCCCCGCGGTCGCCTCATCGGCCCCGTCGGCTCCTGGCCTGCTTCCGTCGGCCGCGACGCCGTGGGGCGGGGTGGTCACGACCAGCCGCCAGCTGGTCAACCTGGGGTTCGTCGTGGGCGCCGTCCTGCTGCTGGTCCGGCTGCGCCGGCGAAGGACCGAGCTCGATCTCGGGCTGCTGGTCGTGGTCCTGCTCGGGGTGACGGCGCTGGCCAGGGTGAGCTCCTCGTTCGCCAATGCCTACAACCCGGAGCGGCTCGCGCTGCAGACCTCCTGTGTCCTGGTCGTGGGGCTCGGCGTGCTGCTGGAGTCCCTGCAGGCCAAGCTGAGCCGCCGTGCCACGGGCCGTGCGGTCGCCGCGACCGGAGGCATGGTCCTGCTCTTCCTCGCCTATGCCGACTCCTCCGGTCTGGTGCCCACCCTCACCGGAACGGCGCCCGGCAACCTGCAGACCCAAGGCGAGTACCACGAGCGGTTCTACACGACCGAGCAGGACATGGCGGCGGCGCGCTGGCTCGGCGACAACCGCAAGAAGGATGCTCCGATCTTCACCGACCGCTACGGGATGCTCACCCTGCTGGCCGACTCCGGGGTCACGGACGGCATCTTCTCCGACCTGACCCCGAAGACGCTCGACCAGCGGGCCTATGTGTTCGCGCCGTCGCGGAACATCGTCGACGGCCGGGCCAGGGGCGCCATCGGTGACGAGCTGAGCACCTATGTCTACCCGACCGCATTCCTCAACCGGTACAAGTCGCTCATCTACTCGTCCGGTACGTCGGAGGTCTTCGAATGACGCTCGTGTCCATCGTGGTGATCAGCAAGAACGAACGGGCGCTGGCCGGCACGCTCGATGCATTGGGGGCCATGTCAGACGACGTCGAGCACGAGGTCATCGTGGTGGACGCGTCCCGCAAGCGCCTCGACGACATCCGGGTGGCGCGGCCCTGGGTGCGCTGGGTCGACTTCGAGCCGGTGCCCGGCAAGCGGGTCACCATCCCGGAGCAACGCAACCGGGGCGTCGAGGTGGCCCGGGGGGACGTCATCGTCTACACCGACGCCGGCTGCTACCCGCACCCAGGGTGGCTGAGCCTGCTGGTCGCGCCGATCGTGGCCGGCCAGGAGTCGGCGACCTGCGGCATGACCGGCAGCGCGAGCGGTCGCCACATCTACGACACCTGGGGCGCCGAGGGTGAGTATCTCGAAGAGTGCGCCACCATCAACCTCGCGTTCACCCGTGAGGCGTTCGACAAGATCGGCGGTTTCGACGAGACCTTCGACTACTGCTCCGACACCGACTTCACCTGGCGCCTCAACGACGCCGGCTTCCGGATCCGGCTGGTGCAGCAGGCGCGGGTGGACCACGACTGGGGCGGCACCGCGCGCCAGGTCAAGCGAGCCTGGTACTACGGCGCCGGCCGGGCCAAGCTCTACACCACGCATCGCACCGCAGCCCGCTGGAAGTCGATGCCGCGGCGCGATCCGATCCTGGTGGCCTACCCGCTGTTCCTCCTCGGGCTGCCGTTGACCTTGAAGTTCAAGGCTTATCCGCTGCTGGTCGCCGTACCTCTGCTCCGCAACCGGTCGTCGCAGCCGGCGCGGACGCTCATGGACCATCTCTGCTACGGCGCGGGCGCCCTCGGTTTCGTTGCCGGCCACGCCCGGTGAAGCCGGTCAAGGTGGTCGCCCTGCCCCGCGACGCGAACCCGTACCAGGAGCTGTTGTACGGGCAGATGCGCGAGCTCGGCGCCCAGGTGGGCTACGTGCCGGAGCCGACCAGGTCGCACTCGGTCAACCTGCTGCTGCTGCCGCTGACCCTGCTGTGGTGCCGGCTTCGCGGCTACTCCGTGCTGCACCTGCACTGGGTCTACCGCTTCGTGCTCCCGGTGTTCGGCCACCGTCCCTCGGTGCGCTCACTGATGGAACGCTGGTTTGCCCTGGTCCTGCTCACGGCCCGGCTGGCCGGGCTGAAGCTGGTCTGGACCGCGCACAACGTCCTCCCGCACGAGCAGGTTTTCCGGGACGACCGCCGGGCTCGGCGGCTGCTGCTCGGCAGGTGCGACGGTGTGCTGGTCCACACCCCGGCGGCACTGCGGGACCTCGCCGATCTCGCCGGACCCGACGGCCTGCCGGTCACGCAGGTGGTGGCGCACGGTCCCTACACCGATGTCTACGGCCGGCCCGTCACGCCGGCCGACGCGCGGAGCCGACTCGATCTCCCGGAAGACGCGCGAGTGCTGCTGTTCTTCGGCATCGTGCAGGCCTACAAGGGGGTCGAGGACCTGGTGGCCGCCGTCGCCGCCCTCGCTGCCGCAGACCGGCTGCCCGCCGGCGTACGGGTCCTCCTGGCCGGCCGGTGCGACGACGCCCTGCTTCGGCGCCGGCTCGAGCGGGCGGTCGAGGAGGCCGGCCTCGCCGGCACGGTGCGGTTGCACCTCGGCCACGTTCCCGACGATCAGGTGTCCACCTTCTTCTACGCCGCCGACGCCGTTGTGCTTCCGTTCCGGACGGTGACGACCAGCGGTTCGGCCCTCCTGCCGGCCTCCTTCGGCCGGCTCGTCGTCGTGCCGTCCCTGCCGGGACTGACCGACCTCGCCGGCGGCGGTGTCGAGTTCTTCGACCCTGGCCTCCCGGGGTTGCAGTCGGCGCTGGTACAGCTGTTCTCGCGGTCGACTGCCGACCTGCTGGCTGAGGGGGAGCGGGGCAGACAGCGACTGGGTCAGCTCGACTGGTCGACCGCCGCCCGCGCTGCCCTGCTGCTGATGCAGCAGCTGGTGGACGGGGAGAACCCGGACCCGGGGTCGGTCGAGCTGCGCCTCGACGAGGTCCCGCGCACGGTGGCCGCCCGGTGAGGCTCCCTGATGGCGACCCCGAGCTTTCCCTGCCACGGCGGGAGCTTCAGCGCGGCTGGTACCTCGCCGGCGCGGGCGTACGCGTCGCCCGAGCCGAGCTGACCCTCCGGCGTCACCGCGTGGAGCACGGCGCCCTCCCCTCGATGATGGGCCGGCCGCCGCTGATCACGAACAGAGGCGAGATCCGCGTGGGCCGCCACTTCAGCACGTCCGGCCGCCAGTTCAGGGCCTCGATCGGTACGGGCAGCGGGGGTTCCCTCGTGATCGGCGATGACGTCTTCCTCAACCAGGGCAGCGTTGTCCATGCCGAGCTGTCCGTGACGATCGGCTCCCGGGTACGCATCGGTGATCTGTCCGCCGTCTACGACACCAACTTCCACGAGCTCGAGGCCGGGCAGGGCGTGCGCATGGCGCCGGTCGTCATCGAGGACGACGTGTGGCTGGCCCGGCAGGTCGTGGTGCTGCCCGGCACGACCATCGGGACCGGGACCGTTGTCGGTGCCGGCTCCGTGGTCAAGGGGGAGATCCCCGCCTGGGTGGTGGTGTCCGGCGTCCCCGCCAAGGTCGTCCGTGAGATCAGCGAAAGAGGCCCCCGCTCATGACCAGTGACATCGACGGCCTGACGATGACCGACCAGTCGGTCGCCGGGCTGCTGCCGCCGCCGCCGGTCCCGGCAGCTCGCAGGGTCCGCCTGCCGGCCGGCGTTCCGGACCGGCTACGTCGCGGGCTTGCCGACGGCATGATCCGCAACTCGATCCTGCTGGTGGCCAACCAGCTCCTGGGCGCTGCCGTGGGCTTCGTCTTCACCGTGATGGCCGCACATCTCTACAGCCCTGGGCGGCTGGGCGTCTCCACCTCGGCGTTGTCGGCCGTGGCCCTGGTTCTCAGTCTCAGCGGTTTCGGGCTCAGCTATTCCGTGGTGCGGATGCTGCCGACGGCACCCGACCGTGCCGCCATGCTCGACACCTGCTTCACCGTGGCCGCCGGAGGCATGCTGTTGGCCACCACGGCATTTCTGCTGTCGCCGGCGTCTGCCGGCATTCGTCGCGCCGGTGGTTCCTACATCGTCGTCGCGCTGCTGGTGGGCGGCGTCCTGACCAGCCTCCAGGGTGTGGCGGAGTCGTCGTTCATCGCGAACCGGGATGCCGGCCGACTCGTCCGCGCGACCCTCGTCTCCAGTGGCGTGCGGCTGGGGCTGCTGGTCGTGCTGCTGCCGATCGGCGCTCTGGCCGCCTTCTCCGCCCAGGCCGCCGCGTGGGCGACCGCGCTGGCCCTGCTGGTCTACCGGCTCTGCCGGGGCGGCGCCTACCGGCCGCGGGTCCGGATCGACCGGGTCTCGGTCCAGCTGCTGTGGCGGTTCTCGATGGGGAACTACCTCGCTGCGCTGGTCGGTGGCATCCCCGCCACCGTGCTTCCCCTGCTGCTGCTGGACAAGTGGGGCACGGCGTCGGTGACCTACTGGTACGTCGCCTACGCGGTCGCGAGCCTGTTGTTCACCCTGCCCAGCATGGTCAGCCGCTCGATGCTCGCCGAGGGCTCGTACCAGGAGGCCGGCCGACTGAGCCTGATCCGCAAGGGATCCCAGCTCATTGCCGGCACGGTGCTGCCGATCCTGGCCGTGGCCTACGTCGCTGCGCCGTTGCTGCTGCAGATGTTCGGTGCCTCGTACGGCCATGCGGCGGTTGGTCTGTTGCGCTACCTCGTCGCCTCCGCCGTGATGGTGGCCGCGAACTTCATCTTCGGCACCGTGCTGTATCTGGACAAGCGGGTGTTCTTCAGCACCCTCGTCAATGCTGCGAACGCCGCCGTCGTCCTGCTGCTGGCCGTTCTCGCCTCGTCATCGCTGGTCGACATCGGCCGGGCGTGGTTCTGGGGCGAGGTGGTCAACGTCGTGCTGTTCGGGGCAGGTGCCTGGTGGGTCGTGCGCAACCGGCGGGAGGCGTGGGCCGATGGTGCCGCTGTCACCGGGTGAGACACCCCTGCGCATCACGGTGGACGCCCGCTACCTGAAACGGCCGGGCATCGGCATCTCCGTCTACCTCGACGCGGCGATCAGGGCTCTGTGCCGCTCGGCTGCCGAGGTCACGCTGCTCACCGACGAGGACGCCCACGCCAGGCAGCTGGCCGACGACTACCTCGGTGCGGCGACCGCGGTGATCGCCGAGCCGAGCGGCTTCCGTTGGGAGCAGCTGGGGCTGCGCCGCTACCTCAAGCAGCATGCGCCTGACGTCCATCTGGCGGGTGCCAACTACGGCCTCCCAGCGTTCTTCCGCGGTCGCACCCGCATGGCCCTCGTCGTGCACGACCTGATCCCCGTGCTGATGCCGCGTCTCTACCTCACGAACCGACCGGCGTGGGCGGCGAAGTACCTGCTCTCCATGGCCGCGGCGGTCACGGCGGTCGACCTGGTCATCGCCAACTCGCACCGGACAGCGACGGACGTCCGCCGGCTGCTCAGGTCGAAGAACGTGGTGGTGCTCTACCCGTCGCTGCCCGACCAGACCGGCCCCTCCACCTCCGTACGCGACGAGCGGGCGCCGGCGCGCTACTTCGTCTACAGCGGCGGCTACGACCCGCGCAAGAACGTGACCGAGCTGCTGTCGGCGGTGGACGAGCTGCAGGTCGACAACGCCGGCGTCGGGCTGGTCTGCCTCGGCACTGTGCCGGCTCCGTTGGCCGAGCTCATGGACCGCCGTCAGCCGCTCGTCCTCCGTACCGGCTACGTCAGCGACGAGGAGAAGGCCGGGTGGCTCGCGGGAGCCGCTGGGCTGGTCTACCCCTCGCAG
>JAWWOM010000224.1:0-12399 GCA_033851655.1 Frankiales bacterium | reverse complement strand
CGTACATCGAGCGTCCGGCGGGCGTGGCGTGCAGGACCACGCCGTACACGATCGCCAGCAGCAGGAAGATGAGCGTCGCCCACGACAGCTGGGTGCCGGACACCGGCTTGGTGCCGATATGGGTGAGGCCGACGGTGGACCAGCTGACCGACTGGTCCTTCAGCACGATCTCGGCCAGCCCGCGGTAGAGCGCCAGAGTGCCGATGGTGACGGCGATCGACGGCAGGCCGAGGCCGGTGACCAGCCAGCCGTTGAGGGCCCCGCCTGCCACTCCCACGACCAGCACCCCGAGCAGGCACAACGCGATCGGCCAGTGGTGTGCGTACAGGTAGCCCATCAGCGTGCTGGACAGGCCGAGCATCGAGGCGACCGACAGGTCGATCTCACCGACGACGACGATGAGGGTGAGCGGGAGCGCCATGATCGCGATCTCGCCCATGTTCAGGCCGATGAAGAAGATGTTCGTCGTCGTGAAGAAGTTCACCGAGGTCTGCTGTCCGTAGACCAGCACGGCGACGAGCAGGAAGACCAGACCGGTCTCCCAGCGCAGCAGCCGCCGCCAGGCCGCAGGGGCGACGGCCGTGCCTTCGTAGCTCGGGGCGACAGCGGTGTCAGACGACATAGGAACCCCCTGCACCGGTACGCAGCCTGCGGGCGACCCGCAGCCCCACCCAGCGGTCGAACGCGATGGCGGTCAGCAGCAACGCACCGGCAACGGCGTACGTCCAGAAGGCCGAGACACCGAGCGCGCCGAGTGCCTGGTTGATCATGTTGAGCAGCACGGCGCCGAGCGCGGCGCCGACGACCGTGCCGCTGCCGCCGAAGATGGCGACGCCGCCGACCACGACCGCGGACACGACCTGCAGCTCGTAGCCGGTGCCACCACTGGCGTCGACCGTGGCGAACTCGGCCAGGAACAGCGCACCGCCGAGGCCGGCCAGCGCACCGCTGACGACGAAGGCGGTGAACACGCGGCGGGCGACCGGCAGGCCGGCCAGCGCTGCTGCGTCGGGGTTGGAGCCGATCGCGTAGATGTCGCGCGCCCAGCGGAACGACTTCATCATGTAGGCGACGACTGCCACCACGACGATGACCAGGACGGCGAGCCAGGGCAGCCGGTCGATGCCGGGCACCGTCTTGTAGCCGATCTTCTGGAAGGCCTCGGGAATGCTGTCGGACTCGATGCGGCGGCCGTTCACCACGTGGGCCAGGAAGCCGCGGACGATGTAGAGCGCCGCGAGGGTCACCACCAGGCTGGGCACGCGGAACAGCGTGGTGATGGCCCCGTTGATCGCTCCGACCAGCGCACCGATCGCGATGCCGATCACAAAGCCCATGACGATCGGTGCGTGCGGGTTGTGCTTGAAGTAGTCGCCCACGAGGTAGGCGGACAGCCCCAGCACGGAACCGACGGACAGGTCGACGTTGCGGGTGACGATCACCATGGTCTCGCCCACCGCCAGCAGCGCGAACAGCGAGGCGCCGGTGAGCAGCTGCTGAACGCTGAGCACGCCGGCAAACCCGCTGTTCTTCAACGTGGTCAGGCCGAAGACCAGGACGATCGCGAGGCAGATGCCCAGCTCGCGGGCTCGGAGAAGGACGTCACCGCGGCGGGCAAGCACGGACAGGGCGGGCGTCGGCTGGTCGATGACGGTCATGCGGGGCTCACCGCCAGCTGGCCGGTGGCGGCACGCATGATGGAGTCCTCGTCGGCGTCGGCGCGGGCGATCTCGGCGACCAGCCGGCCCTCGCGGATGACGAGCACCCGGTCGGCCATGCCGAGCACCTCAGGCAGCTCCGAGGAGATCATCAACACCGCCATGCCCTGACCCACCAGCTCGTCGAGCAGCCGGTGCACCTCGGCCTTGGTGCCGACGTCGATGCCCCTGGTCGGCTCGTCGATGATGAGCACCTGAGGCCCACGGGCCAGCCACTTGGCCAGCACGACCTTCTGCTGGTTGCCGCCCGACAGCGTCGAGACCGGGTTCTTGACCCGCCCGTACTTCAGCTGCAGCCGGGTCGCCCAGTCCGCCGCCAGCAGCCGCTCCCTGGAGCGGCGGATCAGGCCACGCTCCTGCAGGTTGTCCAGGGAGGCCAGCGCCACGTTGTGGTCGATCGCCATCTCCATGACCAGGCCCTGCTGGCGCCGGTCCTCGGGCACGAGCGCCACACCCGCCGCCATCGCGGCGCGGGGAGACCCGTTCGGCAGCTCCTTTCCCCGTACGGTGACCGTGCCGGCGTCCCGACGGTCGATGCCGAAGATCGCCCGGGCCACCTCACTGCGGCCCGCTCCGACAAGTCCTGCCAGCGCCACGATCTCGCCTCTGCGGACGTCGAAGGACACGTCCGTGAACACACCCTCGCGGGTGAGCCGGTCCACCTCGAGCAGCACCTCCCCGGCCTCGGTCGCGGTCTTGGGGAACAGCGCCGCGAGGTCCCTGCCGACCATGGACCGGATGATGCTGTCGATGGTCAGCTCGGACACCAGCGCCGAACGGACGAACCGGCCGTCACGCATGATGGTGGCCCGCTGGCACAGGGTGAAGACCTCCTCCAGCCGGTGCGAGATGAACAGGACGGCCGCACCCTGGGCGCACAGGGTCCGAGCGACGTCGAAGAGCCGCTCGACCTCGACCAGCGTCAGGGCCGCCGTCGGCTCGTCCATGACGATCACCCTGGCGTTGAAGGACAGTGCTTTGGCGATCTCGACGATCTGCTGGTCGGCGACCGACAGTCCGCGGGCCTGCCGGGCAGGGTCGATGTGGACGCCGAGCCGGGCGAACACCTCACGCGCCCGGCGGGCCATCTCCGCCGGGTTGAGCCGCCGACCCCCGCGCAGCGGCTGACGGCCGACGAAGATGTTCTCCGCGACGCTGAGGTCAGGGAAGAGCGTCGGCTCCTGATAGATGATCGAGACGCCGGCTGCTCGTGAGGCCGCGGGGCCACTGAACGTGACCGGCTCGCCGTCGATGAGCAGCCGGCCGGACTCCGGCTGGTGGACGCCGGCGAGGATCTTCACCAGGGTGGACTTGCCCGCGCCGTTCTCCCCGAGCAGCGCGTGGGCCTCGCCCGGATAGAGGGTCACCGAGCCGTCCTCGAGGGCCCGTACGGCGCCGAAGCTCTTCACCGCCCGCTCGAGCACGAGCAGCGGCGCTGCCGGCTCTGCGGTCTGGGTGAGGTCAGGAGCACTGGACACGGACGGGAGCCTCATCGCTTTCGTCGGCGGTGGTGTGCCTGGTGGGAGAGAAACTATGAATCGTTTCATTGTTCGGTACGGCGTGATCGTAGGAGCGCCGGGACAGCGATGTCAACGGTTTCCGGCGGCGTTACAGAACCGAGACCGACGGCCCGCTACGCTCTTGCACTGAGACGTTTCAGTGGACCGGGAGGAGAGCCGTGGGCGGCGCCATCAGCGTCAAGGACGTGGCGGCCCGCGCCGAGGTCTCGGTCGGCACGGTCTCCAACGTCCTCAACCGCCCCGAGCGGGTCTCCCCCGAGACCCGCGAGCGGGTGTCGGCGGCCATCGCCGAGCTGGGTTTCGTCCGCAACGAGTCCGCCCGGCACCTGCGCGCCGGCAGCAGCCGTACCGTCGGGCTGGTCGTCCTGGACGTCGCCAACCCGTTCTTCACCGACGTGGCCCGCGGGGTCGAGGACACCGCCAGTGCGGCGGGACTCGCCGTCATCCTGTGCAACACCGACGAGAAGTCGACCAAGGAGGACGCCTACCTCGAGCTGCTGGAGGAGCAGCGGGTACGGGGGATCCTGATCACCCCGGCCGAGGCGATCAGTGACCGGCTGACCGAGCTGCGCCGCCGCGGCACCCCCGTCGTCCTGCTCGACCGCAAGGCCCCCGGCCGCGACCAGTGCTCGGTGTCGGTCGATGACCGCAAGGGCGGCGACCTCGCGGTCAGCCACCTCATCTCGGCCGGGCATCGCAGGATCGCCTTCATCGGCGGCCCGCTGACCATGGCGCAGGTCTCCGACCGGCTGCGTGGCGCCCGCACCGCGGTCAAGCGGGCCGGGCTGCCGGAGACGGCGCTCATCGTGGAGACCACCGTCGGTCTCAACGTCGCCGCCGGCCGGGTCGCTGTCCGCCAGCTGCTCACGCTCGCCAAGCGCAAGGCGCCGACGGCCGTCTTCTGCGCCAACGACCTGCTGGCCCTCGGCGCGCTGCAAGAGCTGTCCCAGCAAGGCTTCCGGGTGCCGGCCGACATGTCGATCGTCGGCTACGACGACATCGACTTCGCCTCGGCGGCGATGGTGCCGCTGTCCTCCGTACGCCAGCCTCGGCACCAGCTCGGCCGGACCGCTGCCGAGCTGCTCATCGAGGAGGCTGACAAGGCCGTGGGGCACAGGCACCGTCAGGTCGTCTTCGAGCCGGAGCTCATCGTGCGCGAGTCCAGCACACGGGTCCGCCGCTGACAGCAGTGCCGAGCATCCGGTCAGCGCTGGGGACCGACCAGGATGACCTCGAGGGTACGGGGACCGTGCACGCCCTCGACCCGGTTCAGCTCGATGTCGCTGGTGGCCGATGGCCCGCTGATCCAGGTGAGCGGCCGTCGCGGGTCGAGCCTTGCGACGGCCTCCGGCACGGTCTGCACCACCTGCGCCACCCGGACGACGCACAGGTGGTAGTCGGGCACGAGCGTGATCGCCCGGCGGCCCTGGTCGGGTGAGCCGTCGAGGACGATCGTGCCGGTCTCCGCGACGGCGACGGTGGCGCCGGTCAGCACGCCGTCGAAGCCGTCGAGCTCGGCGGTCGAGAGCGCCTCGTCGACGGTCCCCCATCGGGCGAGATCCGCTGGTACGACCAGGTTCTGAACACCTCGATCGCGAAGCGCCGCCGCGATCGTCTCGTCCAACGATGCCTCGTCGCAGCGGCGGACCCGGGCCTTGTAGTCCGTCAGCCGGTCGGCCAGCAGCTCGACCAGATCCTCGGCCGAGCCGGCGGTCCGGTAGCCCCGGGGGATCACCGGCTGCTCTGCCGTGGCGCCCAATGCCTTGCGGACACGGGCAAGCACCTCGTCGCGCGCACCGGTCACCGGTCCTCCCACCACTCGCGGAACGTCTGCGCCGGAGGCAGCGGCGCGTCGCGGGAAGCCGTCCAGCGCGACATCGGGAAGGGCAGCGACCGGATCCGCCCGCGCCTGCCGAGCAGCCGGCCCAGCCGGCTGATCCGCTGCGCCCGGGCCCACCGGCCCGGCTCGGACATGGTCCAGGACAGTGCGGCCATCGCGACCGCCTCCGGCGATGGCACCCGGTGGTCGGTCCTGGTTTCCTGCACCTTGCGCCCGCGCAGGTGGACCAGGATCGACGGGATGTCGATCATCACCGGGCAGACGTCGTAGCACGCACCGCAAAGCGTTGAGGCGTAAGGCAACGACGCGTTCTCCGGCTCGTCGTGCAGCCCGGTCAGCAACGGCGACAGGATCGCCCCGATCGGCCCCGGATAGACCGAGCCGTAGGCATGGCCGCCCGTACGTTCGTAGACCGGGCACACGTTGAGGCAGGCTGAGCAGCGGATGCAGTGCAACGCCGAACGGCCCACCTCGTCCGCCAGCGCGGCCGTACGACCGTTGTCCAGCAGGACCAGGTGCACCTGCTGAGGACCGTCGCCGGGAGTGACCCCCGTCCACATCGAGGTGTACGGGTTCATCCGCTCACCGGTCGACGATCTGGGCAGCAGCTGCAGGAACACCTCGAGGTCGCGCCAGGTCGGCACCAGCTTTTCGATGCCCATCACGGTGATCAGCGTCTCGGGCAGGGTCAGGCACATCCGGCCGTTGCCCTCGGACTCGACGACGGCCAAGGTGCCGGTCTCGGCGACGCCGAAGTTGGCGCCGCTGACCGCGACCTTGGCGGAGAGGAAGGTGCGGCGCAGGTGCAACCGCGCGGCATCGGCCAGTCGAGCCGGTTCGTCGGTGAGATCCGTTGGCACGTCGGGCATCTCACGACGGAAGATGTCGGCGATCTCGGACCTGTTGCGGTGGATTGCCGGCACCAGGATGTGCGAGGGGCGGTCGTTGCCGAGCTGGACGATGAGCTCCGCCAGGTCGGTCTCGTACGGGGTCACGCCGGCGGCCTCGAGCGCCTCGTTGAGGCCGATCTCCTGCGTCGCCATGGACTTGACCTTGACCACTTCACGGTGGCCGGTCGCGAGGACCAGCTCGGTCACGATGCGGTTGGCCTCAGCGGCGTCGCGAGCCCAGTGGACGACGCCGCCCCTGGCGGTGAACGCCTCCTCGAACTGGACCAGGTAGCGGTCCAGGTGGGCCATGGTCTCGGTCTTGATCGCCCGGCCGGCCTCGCGCAGCTGTTGCCAGTCCGGCACCTCGGCGACGACCTTGGCCCGCTTGGCCCGGATCGTCGCCGTGGCGTGCCCGATGTTGCGGCGCAGCTGGCTGTCCGCGACGGCTGCGGCCGCCGCCTCGGGGAACCTGCTCTCACCTCGGAGGTGGCCTCCGGCCGGCGCGGTCGGCAGGCCCAGGAAGGTGCTCATGCCGACGCCAGGATCTCGGCGAGGTGCACCGTACGGACTCCCGTGCTCAGCCGGGACAGTCCGCCACCGATGTGCATGAGGCACGAGCTGTCACCTGCCGTGCAGATCTCAGCGCCGGTGCTGAGGACGTTGGTCATCTTGTCCGCCAGCATGGCCGTCGAGACCTCGGCGTTCTTCAGCGCGAACGTGCCGCCGAAGCCGCAGCAGACGTCGGCCTCCGGCAGCTCCACCAGGTCGATGCCGCGGACCCGGCGCAGCAGCCGGAGCGGCTTGTCGGCCACGCGGATCATCCGCAGCGAGTGGCAGGTCGGGTGGTAGGTGACCCGGTGCGGATAGGTCGCTCCGACGTCCTCGACGCCCAGCACGTCGACCAGCAGCTCCGACAGCTCGAAGGTCCGCTCGGCCACCCGCTCCGCGCGGACGGCGAGCTGCTCGTCCCCGTACTTGCGGGCCACCGTCGCGTGCTGGTGCCGCACCGACCCGACGCACGAACCCGACGGAGCGACCACCGCCTCGTACGGCTCGAAGGTCTCGACGTAGCGGCGCACGAGCGGCAGTGCCTCCCGCTGATAGCCGGTGTTGACGTGCATCTGCCCGCAGCACGTCTGCTCGAGCGGGAACTCGACCTGGTGCCCGAGCCGCTCGAGCAGCGTGACCGTCGCCCGGCCGACGTCGGGGAACAGCGTGTCCACGAGGCACGTGGCGAACAGAGCTATCCGCATCTGGCTCCGATCCCTTGCTGTCGGGTCATGTCAGCAGATCCTCGAGGGCCGCCCACGTCGGGGACGGTACGGGGGCGAGCGCCCAGGCCACGTCGGTGGTCACCTCCGCCGGTGACTTCATCCCGGCGACGACGCTGACCACTGCCGGGTGCTGCAAGGGGAACTGCAGCGCCGCCTGGGGCAACGACAGCCCCCGGCGCCGGCACTCCGAGGCCATCGCCCTGGCCCGGCCCAGCAGGCCGGCCGGAGCCGGCCCGTAGTCGAAGCGTGCATCCTCACCGGGAGCTGACGTGGCCAGCAGCCCGGAGTTGAACGGCGCAGCAGCCACAACCGCCACGCCGCGTTGCTGGCACTGGTCGAGCAACGGCAACGCGGAACGGTCCAGCAGGGTCCACCGGCCGGCCACCATGACGATGTCGAGATCGGTCTCGGCGACCAGCCGCTGCAACGGCTCCGAGCTGTTCATCCCTGCCCCGTACGCGCCGATGACACCCTCGCTGCGCAGGGCACTCAGCGCCGGCGCCGTCTCGGTGACCGCCTGGTCCATGAAGTCTTCCGGGTCGTGGATGTAGACGATGTCGATCCGGTCGAGGCCGAGCCGCGCCAGGCTGCCCTCGATGCTGCGCAGGACGCCGTCGCGGGAGTAGTCCCGGACCCGTACGCAGTCGTCGGGAACGTCGAACCCGCCGGCGGCAAGGTCGGAGCCGGTGGGGTGTGGGTTGGCCTCGAGCAGCCGGCCGACCTTGGTCGACACGACCAGCTCCGACCGCGGCCTGTCCCGCAAAGCCCTGCCCAGCCGCAGCTCTGAGAGGCCGAGCCCGTAGTGCGGGGCGGTGTCGAAGTAGCGGATGCCGCCGTCCCATGCCGCGCAGACGGCCGCCAGCGCGACCTGCTCGTCCACGGCAGCGAACAGGTTGGCGATCGGCGCGGCGCCGAAGCCGAGCGAGGTCGTCCGGATGCCCGTCGACCCGACGGGAGCCGTTGGCAGCATCATCGGCCGTACCAGGCCAGCGCCGTGCCGCCGAAGACCAGCTCGCGCTCGGCGGCGGACAGCCCACCGCTCAGCGCCTCCGCCGTCTGCACCACCTCGTCGTAACCGGTGGCGATGAGGCACACCGGCCAGTCCGAGCCGAACATCACCCTGTCCGGGCCGAACCCCTCGAGCACGGCATCCGCATAGGGCTGGAGGTCGGCGACCTGCCAGTCCGGTCCGGCCAGGGTCAGCAGGCCCGAGAGCTTGACGGCACAGTTGGGCAGCCCGGCCAGCGCGGCAATCCCCTGGAACCAGGCCTCGGAGGGACCCTCGGCGATCGGCGGCTTGGCAGCATGGTCGAGGACGAAGCGCAGGTCGGGCAGCGCAGTGACGGCCTGAACCGCGGACGGCAGCTGGTCGATCCGGACCAGCAGGTCGTACGGGACCCCGCGGCGGCTGAGCTCGGCGAGACCGGCGCGAACGTCCGGCCGGGTCAGCCAGTCCTGGTCCGGCTCGCCCTCGACCTGGTGCCGCACCCCCACCAGCCGGTCCCCACCCGGCGCCGCGATCAGCTCGTCGAGCCGGGCGGCCACGTCCGGTGCGGTGAGGTCGGCCCAGCCGACCACACCGTGGACCATCGGGTGCCGACCGGCCTCGGCGAGCATGGCCGCGGTCTCCTCGTACGACGACTCGGTCTGCACCAGGACCGTGCGGTCGATGTGCTGCGCGGCCAGGGAGGGAGCCAGGTCGTCGAGGGTAAAAGCCCGGTGCAGCACGGGATACGGCTTGGCCCAGACTGCCTGCCGTACGGACTCCCCCCAGATGTGGTGGTGCGCGTCGAGTCTCACCGGTCGCCCTCCCTGACAGCTGCCGCCGCTGTGGTCCGACCACAGTAGGCCATGTGGTAAGACCACGCTAGCCTGGTCCGATGAGCCGGGAGCGCACGCACGAGGTCGTGCTCCGCCGCATCGAGGAGGACCTCGCCGCCGGGCGGATCACGCTGGGCCAGCGGCTGCCCGGTGAGCGGCAGCTGGCCGAGCAGCTCGGCGTCAGCAGGCCCTCGGTCCGGGAGGCCATCCGGGTGCTCGAGGCGATGGGCATCGTGCGAACCGCCGCCGGTTCGGGGGCGGCCGCCGGCGCGGTGATCGTCGCCGACCCGTCGACCGCGCTGGCCTCGGCGATGCGGCTGCACCTCGCGACCAGCCACCTGGTGATCGACGACATCGTGGCCACGCGGCTGCTGATCGAGTCCTGGTCGGTGCGAACAGCTGCGACAGCCAAGGTGCACGGGCCGTTCGCCGAGGCGGAGCGGCTGCTCGACGCGATGGACGACGCAGGTCTGACACCGGAGCTGTTCCACCAGCTCGACGCGGAGTTCCACGTCGAGCTGGCCCGGCTGGCCGGGAACCCACTGGTGACGGCGGTGATGAGCGCCCTGCGCGACTCGATCCAGGAGTACGTGATGGCCGCCGTACCAGGCCTGCCGGACTGGTCCGCGACGGCCCGCAAGCTGCGCCGGGAGCACCGCAGCATCCTCGGCGCCGTCAGGTCGGGGAACGGCGAGCGCGCCGCCGCGCTGGTGACCTCCCACATCACCGGCTTCTACCGGGCAGCCGGCATCGGCCGGAGGCCGCACTGAGGCAGGCACCGCCATACATCCGATGACTCTCGTACGCAAGATCTCGATCGCGCCGCTGAGTTACGCCGCCTGTCAACCATCACGTGGTCAAGTCTCCCAATTTACCAGGGACTTTGCCGCGAGTTGACCGATCCGGCGGAAAGTCCGGGGTGCCGCCCCCTGTTGCGGATCGGGTGCCGGTGCTATGACTAACCCGATGTTTCGGCCCACCAGCCGCCGACCATCGACCCGCTTGGTACGTCGGCGCTGCCCCTCGCTGCCGTAAGCCCCCTGGTGACGAAGGACCGCCCGCCCGCGGTCCGAGGAGGATTCCGTTGTTGTCATCACACCGGTTGCGCCGGCTCGTCTGCCTGGCAGCCACCCTGCCCATCGCGGGTCTTTCGCTCAGCTCCGCCGGCGGCCTCCAGGCGGCTACCGCCGCGACCACGACGACGGCATGGCAGAGCGGCCACTTCTCGGTCGACCCGGCCGGCGTCGTCAGCCGCTCGAACATCGTGCTCGGGACGCCCAACTCGGCGGCAGCCCAGTCGCTCGGCCTGGGCAACGGCTCCCTGGCCGTGGCCGAGTGGGCCGGCAACGGGTTCACCGCCCAGCTGAACCGGACCGACACCATGCCGGACCGCAAGTCCCCGGGCCAGGTCACGATCCCGGGCCTGTCCGCCATGACCACGGCCTCGAACTTCACCGGGACGCTCGATCTCTACAACGGCGTCCTCACCGAGTCCGGCGGCGGCATGACCCTCAAGGCATGGGTGCCCTCCGGCAAGGACGAGCTGGTCGTCGACGTCACGGGCGCCAATCCGGCCACGACCCAGACCGCGACGGTCAGCTTGTGGTCCGGCCGCAACCCGACGGCCGCCGTCTCCGGGACGATCGGCACGCTGGCGGAGACCTGGGTGGACAACAGCGAGCAGCAGCCCTCCGGCAAGACGTTCGGCTCGCTCGCCGCCATCACCGCCGGCGGCCAGAACGTGACGGCGTCGGTGGTCAGCTCGACCAGCGTCCGGGTCTCCTTCAAGCCCAACACCGACGGCTCGTACCGGGTTCTCGTCGGCTCGCCGAGCTGGGCCGGCGGCAACGCAGCGACGACGGCCTCGAGCCTGTTGGGGAGCGACGCGACCGCGAGCGAGTCCTCGCTGCTGGCCAGCCAGTCGAGCTGGTGGAACAACTTCTGGGCCGGGTCGGGCCTGGTCGAGATGACCTCGGCCGATGGCTCGGCGCAGTACATCGAGAACCTGCGGACGCTCTACCTCTACACCGAGGCCGCCTCGATGCGCGGGACCTATCCCGGCAGCCAGGCCGGCGTCACGGACATGTTCAACTTCGGGCAGGACCGGCAGAGCTGGACGCCGTCCTCGACCTGGCTGTGGAACCTGCGCACGCAGATCTCAGCGAACATGAGCTCCGGCAACTTCGCCCTGAACCTCCCGATCTTCAACCTCTACCTGAACGCCCTGCCCAACATCCTGACCTGGACCAAGGCCCAGATGGGCGGCCGGCCTGGGGCCTGCGTGCCGGAGGTCATGCGGTTCAACGGCAACGGCGGCGACCCCGCCGCCGGGGCCAACGCAGCCTGCAGCCAGCCGGCCAGCCCGAACTGGAACGCGCTGGACATCACCAGCGGCCCGGAGATCTCGCTCTACATCTGGCACCAGTACCAGGCAACCGGCGACACCGCCTTCCTCACGAAGTACTACCCGCTGATGCAGCAGTCGGCGATCTTCCTGCTGGCGTACGAGGTCAAGGGCAGTGACGGCCTGCTGCACGCGAACGCCAACGCGCACGAGACCCAGTGGGCGGTCAACGACCCCACCACGGACCTGGCAGCGATGCAGGCGCTGTACCCGGCCACGATCAGCGCGGCCCAGAAGCTCAACACCGACGCGTCGCTCGTGGCGCAGATGCAGACAGCGCTGACCCAGATCCCGCCGTACGCACGTACCGACCAGGCGACCCTGCAGCAGCTGCTGACCCCGGCGGCCGACGCCTCCGGCACCGACGTCATCGCCGACTCCTACCAGCCGACGGCGACCATCCGGAACTCCGAGAACATCGGTCTCGAGCCGGTCTGGCCCTGGAACGTCATCAACGACACCTCCAGCCTGGAGTCCCTGGCCACCCGGACCTACACCCACCGGCCGGTGACCGGAGGCAACGACTGGAGCATGGACGCGATCGACGCCGCCAGGCTGGACCTGGCCAGTGAGGTGCAGGCCAGGCTGATCTCGATCACCCAGGCCCACCAGGTCTACATCAACGGGATGGCCGACCTCGGCAGCTCGGTCGGCACCGAGTCCTACATCGAGCAGTCGGCAGGCGTGGCAACCGCTGTCGACGAGGCGCTGGTCCAGGACTACGACGGGCTGCTCCGGTTTGCCCCGGCCTGGCCCAGCGGCTGGGACGTCAGTGGCACCATCTCCGTCCAGAACAACACCAAGGTCGACGTCCAGGTCGAGGGCGGAACCCTTGCCACAGCGGCAATCCAGGCCGGCGCCACACAGACGATGCAGGTCCGCAACCCGTGGTCCGGCCAGGCGGTCGAGGTGGTCAACGGGTCAAGCGGCGC
>JAWWOM010000182.1:0-6902 GCA_033851655.1 Frankiales bacterium | reverse complement strand
TCGTTCGAGGCGGCCGAGGCTTCGTTCGAGCTGTTGCTCCGGGACGAGGTGATGGGCGCCCGGCAGCGGTTCTTCGAGCTGGAGAGCTGGCGGGTGATCGTCGAGCGCCGTCCGGACGGCGACGTCGTGAGCGAGGCGACGGTCAAGCTGCAGGCCAAGGGCGAGCGGATCGTCTCGACCGGCGAGGGCAACGGTCCGGTCAACGCGCTGGACAAGGCGCTGCGTACGGCGCTCGAGCAGCTCTACCCCGGTCTGGCCGCCCTGGACCTGGTCGACTTCAAGGTGCGGATCGTTGCGGGCAGCCACGGCACGGACGCCGTGACCCGGGTCCTCGTCGAGACCAGCGACGGCGTCACCCAGTGGGACACCGTCGGCGTGGACGAGAACATCATCAACGCCTCCTGGCAGGCGCTCGAGGACGCGGTCACGTACGGTCTGCTGCGCCAGGGAGAGATCCCGCTCGGCTGAAGGTACCGTCGCGGCATGAGCATCGCTGATCCCGTTCCCCAGCCGGACTTCTCGTTGACCGGACGGGTCGCCATGGTGACCGGTGCCAACCGGGGGATCGGCCACGACCTGGCCCGCGCGATGGGCGCCGCCGGGGCAACCGTCGCGGTCGCAGCCCGCAGCCTCGACGATGCGACCACGGTGGCCCACCAGATCCGCGACGCCGGCCATCAGGCGACGGCCGTCGCCATGGACCTGCGCAGCGTCGGCTCGATCGAGGATGCGGTCTCGGAGGTCGAGGCGGAGTACGGGCGGCTGGACATCCTGGTCAACAACGCCGGCATCGGGACCAACCACGACGCCCTCGACGTCACCGAGGACGAGTGGGACGAGCTGATGCAGGTCAACCTGCGCGGCCTGTTCTTCGCCTGCCAGGCAGCCGGAAAGCGGATGGTGCCGGCAGGTTACGGGCGCATCGTCAACATCAGCTCGCAGGCCGGCCAGGTCGGCATCGTGCGGCACGCCGCGTACTGCGCGAGCAAGGGCGGCGTCGACCAGCTGACCAGGGTCCTGGCGCTGGAGTGGGCTTCGTCGGGGGTGACGGTCAACGCGGTCGCACCGACGTTCATCCGCACCCCCGGAACCGCCGAGCGGCTGGACGACCCGGAGTTCCTGGCAGGGGTGCTGGCCCGGATCCCGGCCGGAAAGGTCGGCACCACAACGGATGTCGCCGGCGCCGTCATCTATCTCGCCTCCGCCGCGGCGGCCATGGTCAACGGCTCTGTGCTGACCGTGGACGGCGGCTGGACGGCGCAATGACCTGGGACCCGGGCGCTCCCGGCGTCCTCACCCTGCCGTCCGGCCGGCTGTTGCGTGGCAGGGGCCTCGGCCGGCCGGTCCCTGCCGGACCGCCGCCGGAGTTCGCCGTCTACCTGCTCGGCCATGAGCCGGATCCGGTCGCGTGGCCGTCGAGGTGGGTCCGGTGGCCGGACCTCCGCCTGCCCAGGGACCGCGCGGACACGCGGGACGCGCTGCACGAGGCGTGGCGCAGGAGCGAGGCCGAGCGGGTCGAGGTCGCCTGCCGTGGGGGACGCGGCCGTACGGGGACTGCGTTGGCCTGCATTGCCGTGCTGGACGGCATTCCGGCCGCTGAGGCTGTTGCCTTCGTCCGCGCCGGCTATGACCCCAGGGCGGTCGAGACCCCGTGGCAGCGGGGCTACGTCGGCCGGTTCAGCTGAGCGCAGACCGGTTAGCGTGGCGCCCGCTCGACGTCGGCCGGTCGCGTGCGCTGCGGTCGTTGCCGGTCGGTGATGTCCGCGCTCTTCAGGGCGCCGGCTCCCGCGGCGACGAGCGCGGTCATGACCGCGACCAGCACGAAGGAGCCGCGCAGCGAAGTGACGGCCGCGACGGCACCGATCGACGCCGGTGCTGCCATCCCGGCCCCGTACGCGAGCGTCGCCACGCCCGCGATCCCTTGCCCAGCATGGATTCCCGCGTGTCCGGCAGCGGCAAAGCAGAGGGGTACGACCACGGCGACCCCCAGCCCGAGCAAGGCAAAACCGAGGATGGCCACGATCGGCTCCTGAGCGACGATGACGAGCACAGTGCCTGCTGTTGCGGTGATCCCGCCGGCCCGGACGGTGCGGATGGGACCGAACCGCGTGATCACCCGGTCTCCGGCCAGCCGGCCCAGCGCCATGGTGAAGCCATAGCCGGTGTAGGCCAGCGCGGCGACCCCGGCCTCCGCGTGGGTGACCCGGCGCAGGAACACGGCGCACCAGTCCAAGGCGGACTGCTCGCCGAAGACCGCGGCGAAGCCGACCAGGCCGATGAGCAGCACAGCCCGCCCCGGCAACGCGAACAGCGGCGGGGGCGTCTCAGCCTGCGCGGCGACGGCGTGCTCACCGTCCGGGGGCAGCTGGGTCCCGACCCACAGCGCACCCAGCAGCAGCAGGGCGGAGGTGACGAGCATGTGCAGCCACGGGGTGACGCCGGTGGCCGCCGCGAGGGCACCGAACCCGGAGCCGACCAGGGTGCCCACGCTCCAGGCGCCGTGCAGCCCGGACATGATCGGCCGGCCCAGCAGCCGCTCGACCTGGACGCCCTGGTCGTTCATGGCGACGTCCGCCATCCCCGAAGAGGCGCCGTACAGCAGCAGGGCCAGCCAGAGCAGGGGCGCGGCCGGCATCGCGTACGGCAGGGCCAACGCGACGCACCACAGCGGGAGCAGCAGCCGTACGGCGCTCCGGCCGCCCAGGCGGTGGATCAACCGGCCCGCGAACGGCATGGCGCCGACCGCTCCGACCGCCGGCATCAGCAACGCGAGACCGAGGCCGCCGGATCCGAGGTGCAGATGGTCCTGCAGCGACGGGAGCCGGGTGGCGAAGCTGCCCATGACGGCGCCGTGCAGCGCGAAGACGACGGCGATGGCCGTTCGGGGACTCAGCCGGGCAGGCAGGGGAGAGGGCACGCGGTGCAGGCTTTCACATCCCGGCGCGAGTCCCGTCGTCGCGGGGGCGTTGCACCGGGTAACGTCCACGCGTGCGCATCGCGAGATTCAGTTTCGAGGACGAGGTCGACTTCGGGGCCGTCGAGGGTGACGAGATCGCTCCCATCACCGGCCACCCGTTCGGGCCGTTCACGTTCACCGGCTACCGCTACGCGATCTCCGACGTCCGCCTGCTGGCGCCGGTGATCCCGAGCAAGGTCGTTGCCGTGGGCAAGAACTACGCCGAGCACGCCCGCGAGATGGGCGGTGAGGCACCGGCCGGCCCGGTGATCTTCCTCAAGCCGTCCACCGCGGTCATCGGCAGCGGTGACCCGATCCAGTCGCCGGCGTCCTCCGGCCAGGTCGACTTCGAGGGCGAGCTGGCGGTCGTCATCGGCCGGTTGTGCCGCGACGTGCCGGCCAACCGCGCCGCGAGCGTGATCCTCGGCTACACCTGCGCGAACGACGTGACGGCGCGGGACCAGCAGTCCGTTGACGGGCAGTGGGCCAGGGCCAAGGGCTATGACTCCTTCTGCCCGCTGGGCCCGTGGATCACGACCAACGTCGACCCGTCCGACCTCGAGATCGTGACGACGGTCAACGGCGCCGAGCGCCAGCGCGGCCGCACCTCGGACATGATCCACGGCATCCCCGAGCTGGTCGAGTTCGTCAGCCACGTGATGACCCTGCTGCCCGGCGACGTGATCCTCACCGGCACACCCGCCGGCGTCGGCCCGATGCAGCTCGGCGACGTCGTCACGGTGGAGATCGAGGGGATCGGCGCCCTCACCAACCACGTCACGGCCCGTGCCTGAGACCCCCGTACGAGTAAGGTTCTGCCCGTCGCCGACAGGCCTGCCGCACGTCGGGATGATCCGGACGGCCTTGTTCAACTGGGCCTACGCTCGCCACACCGGCGGCACCTTCGTCTTCCGGATCGAGGACACCGACGCCGCCCGGGACTCCGAGGAGAGCTACCACCTGCTCCTGGACGTCCTGCGCTGGCTGGGTCTGGACTGGGACGAGGGGCCGGACATCGGCGGCCGGCACGCGCCCTACCGGCAGAGCCAGCGGATGGACCTCTACGCCGATGTCGCGAGGCGACTGCACGAGGCCGGGCGGGCCTATCCCTGCTACTGCACCAACGACGAGATCGACGCGCGCAACAAGGCGGCCGGTCGTCCGCCGGGCTACGACAACCACTGCCGGTCACTCAGCCCCGAGCAGCTTGCCTCGTACGAGGCTGAGGGCCGCCAGCCGGTGCTCCGGCTGCGGATGCCCGACACCGAGCTCACCTGGGACGACCTGGTCCGCGGCGAGGTGACGTTCCAGCCGGAGCACGTGGCGGACTTCGCCATCCTGCGGGCCAACGGCCGCCCGCTCTACACCTTGACCAACCCGGTCGACGACGCGCTGATGGAGATCACCCACGTCCTGCGCGGCGAGGACCTGCTCTCGTCGACGCCACGGCAGATCGCCTTGTACGGGGCCCTCGCCGCGATCGGCGTCGGCAACGGCACGACTCCGAGGTTCGGCCACCTGCCCTACGTCATGGGCGAGGGCAACAAGAAGCTGTCCAAGCGCGACCCCGAGGCCAACGCGATGCTCTACCGCGAGCGGGGCTTCCTGCCGGAGGGTCTGGTCAACTACCTGGCCTTGCTGGGCTGGTCCTACGGCGACGACATCGAGGTGTTCTCCCTGGCCGAGATGGTGTCGCGCTTCGACGTCGCCGACGTCAACGCGAGCCCGGCCCGGTTCGACCTGCGCAAGTGTGAGGCCATCAACGCCGCCTGGGTGCGCCGACTCGACCCGGAGGACCTGGCCAAGCGGATCCTGATCCAGCTCTCGGAGAGCGGCGTCCTCGGCCCCGAGCCGACCGACGCGGAGCGGGCGCTGGTCCACGCCGCGACGCCGCTCGTACAGGAGCGCATGGTCGTCCTCCAGGAGGCGGTCGGGATGCTGGGCTTCCTGTTCACCGACACCGTGGCGATCGAGGAGGGCGCCGCTGCCAAGCAGCTCGGGCCGGACCAGGCGCCGACGGTGTCGGCGGCCTTCGATGCCCTGCACGGCATCGAGGACTGGACCGCTGCGGGGATCGAGGGGGTCCTGCGGGAGGCGCTGGTCGATCGTCTGGGCCTCAAGCCCAAGAACGCGTTCGGTCCGGTACGGGTCGCGGTCACGGGCCGCACGGTGTCGCCGCCGCTGTTCGAGTCCCTCGAGCTGCTCGGCCGCGAGCGCACGCTGGCCCGGCTGGCCGCCGCGCGCGACCGCTGACCGCAAACTTGGTGGGCGCTCCCGGCGCTTGCTAACATTGCGACGGCCCGCCAGCGGGCACGCAGCAGAGATGCCATTGGGGTATGGGGTAATTGGCAGCCCAACTGATTCTGGTTCAGTTAGTCTAGGTTCGAGTCCTGGTACCCCAGCGCGGCGGTCACGGTGCCTTCTGGTAGCGTCTCCCGCCGGTACGAGATGGCCCCGTTGTCTAGCGGCCTAGGACTCCGCCCTCTCAAGGCGGCAGCGCCGGTTCGAATCCGGTCGGGGCTACATCGAAGAAGCCGCAGGTCACGTGGGTGACCTGCGGCTTTGTCGTCCCCCACCCGGTGCGTCAGCTCAGCAGGTGCACGTTGCGGACCGGAGGCCGGCCCGTACCACGCGCCGGGGGTGCGGCGTCGTGAGCGTCCTTGGGCCGTACGGCCTCGTGGCAGCAGTCGTCGCAGGAGCACCGTCCGGACGCGGCCAGCAGCAGCTTGACCGGCACGAAGGCGACGGTTTCGCCTGCGGCGGGTGGGCTGGCCGGCACCACGGACAGGTGACGCAGCCGGGGCAGCTGGGGCACGGAGCGGTCCTCCCTGGGGATGTGACGGTGGACGTGCGCGACCTCTGTCACGATCCCGCAGACCGGCCGATCCCGCCATGTTTCCGCGGAACTGGAAAGCGCGATCCAAGGGCCCGCCGCCCGGACGGGGTGTGCGGTCAGACTGCGGACGTCGGGGCGAGGGCGCGGGACAGGGCCGCGCCTGCGGCAACCACGGCCTGGGCGTGCAGCTTGCCGGGGGTGCGGGTGAGCCGTTCGATCGGGCCGGACACCGAGATCGACGCCACCACCGTGCCGTCAGGGGCGTGTACGGGGGCCGAGACCGAGGCCACGCCGGGCTCACGCTCGGCCACGCTCTGTGCCCAGCCACGCTTGCGCACGCCGGCCAGGGCGGCAGGGGTGAACGCGGCGTTCTCGAGCACGGCCGACGTCGCCTGGCGGGGCTCCCAGGCGAGCAGGATCTGGGCCGCGGAGCCCGCACCTAGCGACAGCGTCGACCCCACCGGCACCGTGTCGCGCAGCCCGCTGGCCCGCTCGGCGGCGGCGATGCAGCGGCGCTGGTTGCCCTCCCTGCGGTACAGCTGTGCGCTCTCGCCGGTGATGTCGCGGAGCCGGGCCAGCACGACGGGCGCGGCCTGCAGCAGCAGGTCGCCCGGGGCCGCCAGGGCCAGCTCGCGCAGCCGGGGGCCCAGCACGAACCGACCCTGCGTGTCGCGGGTCACCAACCGGTGGTGCTCGAGGGCCACGGCCAGCCGGTGGGCTGTGGGACGGGACAGTCCGGTGCGTGCCACGAGCCCGGCCAGGCTGGTCGGCCCACCCTCGAGACAGGTCAGAACCAGTACTGCCTTGTCAAGTACGCCGACGCCGCTAGAGTTGTCCATATCGCAATATTGCCGTCTCACCACCTGAGATGCAAGTAAGCAGCGTTCCCCAACACGAGGAGGCCGGTCTCATGGGCCGCACCCTGGCAGAGAAGGTCTGGGACGATCACGTCGTCCGTCGTACCGAGGGGGAGCCCGACCTCCTCTACATCGACCTGCACCTCATCCACGAGGTGACCAGCCCGCAGGCGTTCGACGGGCTGCGGCTCGCCGGCCGCCCGGTCCGCAGGCCGGACCTCACCATCGCGACCGAGGATCACAACGTCCCCAC
>JAWWOM010000170.1:0-4220 GCA_033851655.1 Frankiales bacterium | reverse complement strand
GACCTCTCCGCCCTCCGCACCCCCGTCCCGTTCTCCTCCCGGCACATCGGGCCCGCGCAGGACGACATCGCCAAGATGCTGGCCGTGGTCGGCTACGGGTCCCTCGACGAGCTGACGGCGACGGCGGTGCCTGAGGCGATCAAGGCTCTCGAGGGTCTCGACCTGCCGGCCGGTCGGTCGGAGCCCGAGGTGCTTGCCGAGCTGCGCCTGCTGGCTGCCCGCAACACCGTGCTGGTGTCGATGATCGGCGCCGGCTACTACGACACCGTGACCCCGCCGGTGATCCTGCGCAACGTGCTCGAGAACCCGTCCTGGTACACCGCCTACACGCCCTACCAGCCGGAGATCTCGCAGGGCCGGCTCGAGGCGCTGCTCAACTTCCAGACCGTGGTCTCCGACCTGACCGGCCTGCCCATGGCCAATGCCTCCCTGCTGGACGAGGGCACCGCGGCCGCAGAGGCGATGGCGCTGTGCCACCGGATGAGCGCAGGCAAGGGTGCCTTCGTCGTGGACGCCGGCTGTCATCCGCAGACGATCGCGGTCGTCCGCACCAGGGCGCTGCCGCTGGGGATCGAGGTGGTCCAGGCCGACCTGACCGCCGGGCTGCCCGACGGCGACCTGTTCGGCGTCCTGGTCCAGTACCCGTCCACGCACGGACAGGTGGTCGACTGGTCGCCGCTGATCGACGCGGCTCACCAGCGGGGTGCGGTCGTGGCGATGGCCACCGACCTGCTCGCGCTGACCCTGCTCACCCCGCCGGGGGAGCTCGGCGCCGACGTCGCCATCGGCTCGAGCCAGCGGTTCGGCGTGCCGATGGCCTTCGGCGGCCCGCATGCCGGGTTCATGGCCGTACGGCAGGACTTTGCGCGTTCGTTGCCCGGCCGCCTGGTCGGCGTCTCGGTGGATGCCGACGGGGACCCGGCCTACCGGCTCGCGCTGCAGACCCGCGAGCAGCACATCCGTCGCGAGAAGGCCACCAGCAACATCTGCACCGCCCAGGTGCTGCTGGCGGTGATGGCCAGCATGTACGCCGTCTACCACGGCCCGGACGGGCTGACCGGCATCGCCGCCCAGGTTCACCACCGGGCAGCCGCACTCGCGGCCGGGCTGCGTACGGCCGGGGTCGAGCTGGTCTCCGACACGTTCTTCGACACGGTCGCAGCGAGGGTGCCCGGCCGGGCGGCGCAGGTGGTCGAGGCCGCGCGCGCCGCCGGGGTCAACCTGCGACACGACGGCGACCTGGTCGTCATCTCCTGCGACGAGGTCACCACGGCAGCCCACGTCGCCACGGTGCTGGCGGCGTTCGGCGCCGTCCCGACTGCCGAGGCCGCTGACGCACTGCCCGCAGGTCTCGTACGGGACTCCGCCTTCCTGACCCACCCGGTCTTCCACGCGCACCGCTCCGAGACGCAGATGCTCCGCTACCTGAGGTCGCTGTCCGACCGCGACTACGCCCTCGACCGCGGCATGATCCCGCTCGGCTCCTGCACCATGAAGCTGAACGCGACCACCGAGATGGAGCCGGTCACCTGGCCGGAGTTCGCGCAGATCCACCCGTTCGCGCCGATCGAGCAGGCACAGGGGCACCTGGCCCTGATCCGCCAGCTCGAGGGCTGGCTGGCCGAGGTCACCGGCTACGCCGCCGTGTCGCTGCAGCCGAACGCGGGTTCGCAGGGCGAGCTGGCCGGGCTGCTGGCGATCCGCGGCTGGCACCTGGCCAACGGCGACCAGCACCGTACGGTCTGCCTGATCCCTTCTTCGGCGCATGGCACCAACGCCGCGTCGGCCGTCATGGCCGGCATGCGCGTCGTCGTGGTCAAGTGCGACGAGGACGGCAACGTCGACGTCCCGGACCTCAAGGCCAAGATCGAGGCAAACCGCGATGCGCTCGCGGCGATCATGATCACCTACCCGTCGACCCACGGTGTCTTCGAGGCGACCGTGACCGAGATCTGTGCCCTGGTGCACGAGGCCGGCGGCCAGGTCTACGTCGACGGTGCCAACCTCAACGCCCTGGTCGGGCTGGCCAAGCCGGGCAAGTTCGGGGCCGACGTCTCGCACCTCAACCTGCACAAGACGTTCTGCATCCCGCACGGTGGTGGCGGCCCCGGAGTCGGGCCGGTCGCTGTCGGCGCCCACCTGGTTCCGCACCTGCCCAACCACCCGCTGCGGCCGGAGGCCGGGCCGGCCACCGGACCTGGCCCGATCTCCGCCGCCCCCTGGGGCTCGGCCGGCATCCTGCCGATCTCCTGGGCCTACGTCCGGCTGATGGGCGGCGAGGGACTGACGCTGGCCACCCAGGTGGCCATCCTCAACGCCAACTACATCGCCAGGCGGCTGGCCCCGTACTTCCCGGTCCTCTACACCGGCCGCGAGGGCCTGGTCGCGCACGAGTGCATCGTCGACCTGCGCGGGCTGACCCGGGACACCGGCGTCACCGTCGACGACGTGGCCAAGCGGCTGGTCGACTACGGCTTCCATGCGCCGACGATGTCGTTCCCGGTGGCCGGCACGCTGATGATCGAGCCGACGGAGTCCGAGGACCTCGGCGAGGTCGACCGGTTCTGTGACGCGTTGATCGCGATCAGGGCAGAGATCGACAAGGTCGGTTCAGGGGAGTGGGACAAGGTCGACAACCCGCTGCACCACGCTCCGCACACGGCGTCGTCGATCGCCGGGGAGTGGACCCACCCGTACACGCGGGAAGAGGCGGTCTATCCGGCCGGCGGTGACCGGCGGGCGAAGTTCTGGCCGGTGGTCCGGCGGATCGACCAGGCGTACGGCGACCGCAACCTGGTCTGCAGCTGCCCGCCGGTCGCCGACTACGAGGACTGACTTGTGCTGGTCGGCGGGCGGGTCAGCTGACGCTCAACGTCGTGTTCGAGTTGGGCCCGCCGCCCATCAGCTGAGAGGTGAACGAGCTGATGCGGGTCGGCGCGGTGACCGGGGAGGTCGTGTTGCCCAAGCCCAGCTGTCCGCTCGTGTTCAGGCCCCAGCACCACACCGACTGGTCGGACTGACGGGCGCAGACATGGCTTGCGCCGCTGGCCAGCTGCGTCCACGCTGCGCTGCTGCCGACCTGAGCGGGCGCGGCCACATAGCTGGACACTGCCGCTCCGGTCTGCCCCGAGGTGTTGTCGCCCCAGCAGAACACGGCTCCGCCTGTGGTCAGGGCACACGCGTGCCACTGTCCTGAGGACACCGCTGACCAGTTGGTCGCGCTGCCGACCTGCATCGGGCTGGCGTGGTTGTTGGGATAGTCCCCGCCCAGCTGGGCGTGACTGTTGTCGCCCCAGCACCACAAGGTGCCGTCTGCTCGAGTTGCGCACGTGCTGTAGTAGCCGGCCGAGACCCCACGCCAGGTGCTGCCCGCCACCTGGGCAGGGGCCAGGTAGGGGACCGTGTCGCCGACTCCGAGCCGGCCTCCACCGTTGTCGCCCCAGCACCACAAGGAGCCATCGGCCTGGGTCCCGCAGGTGTGGTACTGGCCGGCAGAGACCGTCGCCCAGTTGGTCGCGGTTCCGACCTGCTGGGGCGCCGTGGTGCTCGACGTGTTCCCCAACCCCAGCTGTCCCGAGCTGTTCCCGCCCCAGCACCACAGGGAGCCTGACAACTTGATGGCGCACGTGTGGTTGAACCCCGCAGCAACGTGGCCGTAGCCGGCCCCGACCAGACTGCCGGAGGTGCCGATTGCCGAGGAGGCCGTGACGTTGGTGTTGTTGCCGAGGCCGAGCTGGCCCGAACCGTTCTGGCCCCAGCAGTACAGGTTGCCGCCTGCACGGATGCCGCAGGCGTGGGCGCTTCCTACGGCGAGCTCCGTCCAGTCGGTGAGGGAACCGACGATCGTGGGGCTGGTCGCAGGTGAGCTGACAGCGTTGCCCAGCTGCGAGCTGGCGTTGTCTCCCCAGCCGTAGAACGAACCGACGGCGCCGAAGCTGGTGGCGGTGGCGAAGCTGGAGACCCCGCTCGTGCGGCTGGCCGTGAACTGTGCCGAGACGCCCCCGGCGGTGAGGAGGGTCATTGCGTAGGCCGTCGCGGCCAGCCAGACCCAGCGGCGACGGGGTCGCCGTACGCTCCTGGTCATGGCAGGCGGGCCCGGTTCGTCGCCGGCGTTTCCTCAGTGACCGTCGACCGTTGCCCCTGTTGAGCGGGGATCGGCTCATGGACGACGACTCGGTTGCGCCCCGCCTGCTTGGCCCGGTACAGCGCCTGATCGGCTG
>JAWWOM010000152.1:0-6931 GCA_033851655.1 Frankiales bacterium | reverse complement strand
GCCGGGGCGACCGCTGCACAGGCGAATGCCACCTGCTTCACGGACACCACGGACTGCGGCCCCTGGTCGCCCTCCCTGCGGATCAACTTCCCGACCGCCTCCGTCACCGTGCCACCGGCGGGCGTTGTCACCAACCTCACGGTGAACTGCCCGAACGTCGTCCCCGGCGGCTCGGTTCCGCTCTGCCTCCAGACCCCCACGATGTCGTGGACACCCGTGCCGGGTGCCAACGGGTACTGGGTCGACGTCTCCGCCGACCCGATGTTCGCGGGCGGCTACCACAGCTACCTCACGGCTGGTCCCCAGGTGACACCGCGTGACTCCTACGCCGACAACCAGGCGGGCCGCTCGTACTACTGGCGGGTTCAGGCTTGTGCAGCGGCGTTCGCCGACAGCCTGATCAACTGCAATCCGGCCACGGCAGCGTCCGCCCCGACCTCCGTGTTCCACAAGGCTTCGAGTGCTCTGCCCAAGGACGCCCTGTCCGCTGCGAGCACGACGGGCCACAACGGGCTGTACGTGACGGTCGACAACAACGAGACCTTCAGCGGCGCCGTCAAGACCGTGCGCACCCAGCAGATGACGTTCCACTGGGACGACCTGCTGCAGTACCAGCAGCAAGCGGGCATCGCCGCCAACCAGGAGGCCAAGGAGTACCGGCTCGAGTACTCGACCACGGGCAACTGGCTGGACGACACCTCGACCACCACGGTGACGACGGACGCCACGCACTGGACCAAGATCGACGGTCCGCTGGCGGACGGCGGCTACTACTGGCGGGTCGCACCGGTGGACGGTAGCGGCAACCTGCTCTCCTGGAGCGGCGTCCAGACCGTCGTCAAGGGCACCGTCGCGCCGACGGTGGCGATCGCCGATGCGGGCCTGCTCGCGCCGACCAGCGCCGTCACCCTGCAGTTCCAGGCACCGGTGTCCGGCGTCACCTCCGCCACCCTCGGCCTCAAGCGGGTCGGCGGCGGGATCATCGCCGGCCACATCGTCTGGCCGGCACCGACGCCGTCCCTGGCGACGTTCACTCCGGACCAGCCGCTGCTGCCCGGCGAGAAGGTCGTGCCCTGGGTCACCAGCGGTGTGGTGGACCTGGCGGGGAACGCGGCGAAGGCGAGCACCACCAGCTCCACCGTCGACCCCACGGTCGATAGCGTCGCCACGATCGTCAAGGAGACCTGGAGCAAGGTCAGCACCGGCCACGCGAGCGGCGGCAGCTATGCCAAGGCCGCCGGTGCCCGCGACGAGATCGACTTCCGGTTCACCGGCAGTGCGGTCAAGCTGATCGGGGTCCGGTCGGCGGACAGCGGCTACGCCGTCGTGTCCGTCGACGGCGTGACCAAGAAGACGGTCAACCTGTACTCGGCCAAGACGAGCTACGGAGTCGTCCTGTACTCCGCGCTGCTGGCCGAGGGAAAGCACGTGGTCACGGTGACGGTCAAGGGTTCGCACCCTGCCAAGTCCAAGGGCAATGCGGTCGGCATCGACGGGCTCAAGGTGGACGGCCGGATGCTGCAGCAGTCCTCGGCAGACCAGCACTGGTCGCGGCACCGGTCGACGGACGCCATGAACGGCTCCTACGACGCAGAGTCGAGCTATCTGAGCACCTGGCATGCCAGCAAGCCGACCCTGACGACCAAGTTCGCCAGTTCGGCCGTCCGGGTCATCGGCTGCAAGTCGCCTGACGCCGGAAAGCTCGGGGTCTATGTGGACGGCAAGCTGAAGGCAACGGTCGACGCTTTCCAGAAGTTCACGTCGTGCAACAAGACGCTGGTACGGGTCAAGGGCCTCAGCTCCGCGGTCCACACGGTGACCGTGGTTCCGCTTGGCATTCACAACAAGAACGCCAAGGGCACCAAGGTCGCGGTGGACGCGATCGTCGCCGGCTGACGGCAAGCCCCTCGCGTACGGCCCGTCCCTCCCGGGGCGGGCCGTTTCGCGTCTAGCCCTGGCCGGGCAGCAGCTGCTCGGCGAGCGCCCGCAGGGCCAGCAGGTAGGAACGCTGGCCGAAACCGGCGATCGTCCCGGTGACCACGCCGGACACCACGCTGTGGTGCCGGAACTCCTCGCGTGCCTGGGGATTGGAGATGTGCACCTCGACCACCGGCACAGGGACCAGCCCGACGGCGTCGTGCAGCGCGTACGAGTAGTGACCCCATGCGCCCGGGTTGAGCACCACGCCGGACGCCTCGTCGGCGGCGCGGTGCAGCAGCCGGATCATCTCGGCCTCGTCGTCGGTCTGGGCCACCACGACCGGCAGCCCCAGCTCGGCGGCCGTGCTCTCGCAGGCGGCAACGAGGTCGGCATAGGTGGCGCTGCCGTAGATCTCCGGCTCACGGGTGCCGAGGCGTCCGAGGTTGGGACCGGACAACACGTGGACCGGCTTCACGACGCCACCTCCGCATAGGCCTGCTCGAGCAGTGTGGCATCCGGCGCCTCGAACACGAACGGCTCGCCGAGACCGCGCAGCAGGACGAAGCGCAGCATCGACCCCCGGGACTTCTTGTCGACCCGCATGGCATCCTGCAGCGCCGGCCAAGCGGCGGCGTCGTACGTGACCGGGAGGCCCAGCGAGGTGAGCACGGCTCGATGCCGGGCGGCTGTCCGCTCGTCGAGAATGCCTGCCAGCCGGGCGATCTCGGCGGCGTAGACCAAGCCGACGGACACTGCGGCACCGTGCCGCCAGCGAAACTGCTCGACCGCCTCGATGGCGTGAGCCAGCGTGTGGCCGTAGTTGAGGATCTCGCGCAGCCCCTGCTCGCGCAGGTCGGCGCCGACCACGTCCGCCTTGACCCGGATGCTGCGCTCGACCAGCTCGCGCAGCACCGGCCCCACGGGGTCCAGAGCGGCCGCCGGGTCAACCTCGACCAGGTCGAGGATCGCCGGGTCGGCGATGAATCCCGCCTTGACCACCTCGGCCATCCCGCTGGCCAGCTCGACCGCCGGCAGGGTGCGGAGCAGGTCGAGGTCACAGACGACCGCCGCCGGCGGGTGGAACGCACCGACCAGGTTCTTGCCGGCGGCCACGTTGATGCCGGTCTTGCCGCCCACGGCCGCGTCCACCATGGCGAGCAACGTGGTCGGCACCTGCACGACCCGTACTCCGCGGAGCCAGCACGCCGCCACGAAGCCGGCCAGGTCGGTGGCCGCTCCCCCGCCCAGGCCGACGACCGCGTCGTTGCGGGTCATCGAGCGCGCCGCCATCGCGTCCCAGCAGCCGCCGGCGACGCTGAGCTCCTTGGCCGCCTCGCCGTCCGGCACCACCAACGCCTCGGCGTCGAACCCGGCGCCACGCAGGGCGGCCGTCATCGACCCGGCCAGCCCGGTCATCGCCCGTGGGTGGACGACGGTGACCCGGCAGGGCTCACCGAGCGCGGCCGGCACCCGGCTGAGCAGGTCCCGGCCCACCACCACGTCGTACGGGACCGCCCCGGCGACCGGGATCACGGTCGCAGCACCGGTCATGCCAGCGCCGCCAGCACCGAGTCCGTGACCTCGCGGATGCCCCGCCCGTCAGTGGGCACGGTGACGGTGGCCACCTGCTGGTAGACCGGTCGTCTGGCATCGAGCATGGCGAGCAGCTGCCCACGTGGGTTGCCCAGCAGCAGCGGCCGGTCCCTTGCCATGCCGACGCGGGACGCGGCATCGGCGAGACCGACGTCGAGAAAGACCACCACCTGCCCGGCCAACAGCTCGCGGGTGCTCTCGGCGAGCACCGCTCCCCCACCGAGTGCGAGCACGCCGTCGTGCCCGGCCAGCGCCGCGGCCACCGCCGCGGCCTCGAGCCGGCGGAACTCGTCCTCGCCGTCGAGCAGGAAGATGTCCGCGACGCTCTTGCCGGCCGCGGCGACGATGTCGGCGTCGGTGTCCCGGAAACCGACGCCGAGCGCCTCCGCCACGGCCCGGCCCACGGTCGTCTTGCCGGCGCCAGGTGCCCCGACGATGACGGCGACCGGTGCCGTCACCGGATCACCAGGGCGGCGAGGTAGCCCTCGAGGTTGCGCCTGGTCTCGGTCACCGAGTCGCCGCCGAACTTCTCGAGCAGGGCGTCGGCGAGGACGAGGGCCACCATGGCCTCGGCGACGACACCGGCTGCCGGCACGGCACAGACGTCGCTGCGCTGGTTGATCGCCACAGCCGGTTCGCCGGTCGCGACGTCGACCGTGCGCAGGGCTCTCGGGACGGTGGAGATGGGCTTCATGGCAGCGCGCACCCGCAGCACCTCACCCGTGCTCATGCCGCCCTCGATGCCGCCGGCGCGAGCGGTCACCCGGCGCAGACCCTCGCCGCTGTCGACGATCTCGTCGTGCGCCAGGGAGCCCCGGCGCCGGGCGACGTCGAAGCCGTCACCCACCTCGACCCCCTTGATGGCCTGGATGCCCATCAGCGCCCCGGCCAGCCGGCTGTCCAGCCGCCGGTCCCAGTGCACGTGGCTGCCGAGACCCGGGGGCAGACCGTGCACGACGACCTCGACGACACCGCCGAGCGTGTCGGCGTCCTTGCGGGCTGCGTCGATCTCGGCCACCATCGCCGCGCTGGCCGCAGGATCCAGGCACCGTACGGGGTCGGCGTCGATGGCGTCGCGGTCGTCGGGCCCGGGGACGCGCGCGTCCGCGGGCGAGGCGGCAGCACCGATGCTGACGACATGGCTGAGCAGCTGGACGCCGGCGGCCTGCCGCAGGAAGGACTGGGCGACGGAACCGAGGGCGACGCGGGCGGCGGTCTCGCGGGCGCTGGCCCGCTCGAGCACCGGCCGGGCGTCGTCGAAGCCGTACTTCTGCATGCCCACCAGATCGGCGTGCCCTGGCCGGGGCCGGGTCAGCGCCGCGTTGCGCGCGAGGCCCTCGAGCTCCTCGGCAGGGACGGGGTCGGGAGACATCACCGTCTGCCACTTGGGCCACTCGGTGTTGCCGACCCGGATCGCGATCGGTCCGCCGAGGGTGCGGCCGTGCCGGACGCCGCCGAGGAACTCGACCTCGTCCCGCTCGAAGGCCATCCGGGCGCCCCTGCCGTAGCCGGCGCGACGCCTGCTCAGCTCGTCGGCCACCAGGTCCGACGTCGTGGCGACATCGGCGGGCAGCCCCTCGAGCACCGCCACCAGAGCAGGACCGTGCGACTCACCGGCCGTCAACCACCGCAGCATGGTGCGGAGTCTTTCACGTCCGACTTGCCCTGCGCCGCCGTGCGTCTCACCAGTCGCGAACGTGGTGGTCCGGACAAGGCGAAGGCCCCGGTCGCGGGACCGGGGCCTTCGCCATGCTCGTTGTCCTGAGGTCAGCCGACGTAGGACTGCCCGATGTGCAGGTCGAACGTCTGGTCACCCAGCTGGAAGGTCGCCGAGCCGTCGTCAGGTGCGACGGCCAGGACCTTGAGCGAGGCACCGGCGGTGTCACCGGTCTTCATCATGTACTGGACGCCGGTGTAGCTGACCACCACGTACGGCGTCGTGCCGTGGAACGTGATCGCCTTGAGCACGACCATCACCTTGGCGGGCGGGGGCGTGGTGGTCGGGATCGCGGTGGACGGGGTGGTGCCGGTGGGCGTGACCCCGCCCGGCAGACCGGTCGGCACGCCACTGGGGCCGACCACGGTGCCCGGGGTGGTTGCGGTCGCGCTGGTCACCGGCGCCGTGCTCGTGGCCTTCGGCGACGTCGTCACCGCCGCCGGGGCCGGCGTCACCAACGCCTGGAACGGGTCACGGCCGACGTCGCCCTTGAACGCGCGTACGGCCGCCGTCGGCTTCCCGACCGGGATGACCGTCGCGGTCGCGGTCGGGGTCGCACTGTGGTGGATGCGCGGCGAGACAGCCGCGGGAGTCGCCGTGCCGCCACCGCCGCCACCCAGGAACAGGTAGGCGCCGGCCGCTGCGACGACGGCGAGGCCGATGCCGCCGCCGATGAGCAGGCGCGGGTCGCGCGGCTTCGGCGCCGAGGCCTCCGGCTGCTCTGGCGTAGGCGCGCCGTAGCCGCCCATGGGAACTTCGCTCATTGTCGTGGACTCCTACTTCGTCGGTGCCGGCGTGGCGGTGGCACCTGCTGCGGACACGGCTGCGGCTGCGGCTGCGGCGGCCGGCGAGTACATGGAGAAGACCTGACCGCTGATCGTCACCGAGAGCGTGTTCGAGTCCGGGACCACCGGGACCAGGCGGTTGATCTCGGCTTGCGCACCTGCCGGGGTGCCGGGAACCGGCTTGGCGGTGGACTTGGCGCCCTTGCCCTTGCCAGCAGCGGTGCCGCTGGTCGGGGCGCTACCGGGCTTGGTGGTGACGGCTGCACCGCCGGTCGGCCCTCCGCTCGCGGTGGCACCGCCGGTGAGCGCGGAGGTGCCGGGGGCGCCCTTGGCGAAGGACAGCTGGGTGATCAGCATCGCGCGCTGCATGCCCTCGAGGCTGTGGATGTACATCTCGACGTCGAAGTAGTTGCCGCTGACCGTCAGGGTGACCGGGATCTGGTAGAGCTGGTTCGCTGCGGCAACCGGCGCCTTCCGGACCGGGGTGCCGGAGTTGCCGGCCGCCGAGGCCACGGGAGCCGGAGCTACGACGGCCGCCGCGACGGTGGCCAGCACCGGGGCGGAGGGCGTGATGGCCTGGAGGTCAACGTTCGCGGCGTCAGCCGCGTGCGTGAGATCGTCGAGGAGGTTGGCCTCCTGCAGGTCCGGCGGCAGGCGCTTGGCGACAGCTGCGAGAGCAGCCTGCTCGCCCGGCAGGTCGGCCGCCTGGGCCTTGAGCTGGGCGATCTGGCCCCTGAGGGAGCTGTTGGACGCGTCCACCGAGGCGGCCTCGGCGTTGAGGGTGGCCACCGAGGACCGTTGCGGGCTGACCAGGAAGTACCAACCTCCTGCCGCGACCAGGAGCACGCCCACCAGGGCGATCACCATTGTCTGCTTGAGCTTGTCCATGCTGGCCATGTCAGTTGCTCGCCGCCTT
>JAWWOM010000141.1:0-7172 GCA_033851655.1 Frankiales bacterium | reverse complement strand
CGCCGACCATGCCGTGATCTGCGTCCCTCCGTCGGCGGTCGCACAGGCCGTACTTCGTGCTCAGCGGCTTCAGATGGCGCGCACGTTTAGCGATGTGGCCAGTGTTAAGTCTCGTCCTCTGCTGGAGGCTGAGACCGTTGGCGTCGATATGGCCCGATTTGTCGGCGGACATCCGATGGCGGGCAGGGAGAGCGCCGGACCCTGGAACGCACGAGGCGACCTCTTCCGCGGCCGTCCCTGGCCGCTGGTCCCTTCGTCGGCCACCTCCACCGCGACCCTGGCCGCCGGGGTCGCCCTTGCTGAGCTTTGTGGCGCTCAACCCGAGCTGTGGGGCGCTGCCGACCATGACGCGGCCGTGGCAGCCGTGTCCCACCTGCCCCAACTGGTCGCCAGTGCCTTGGCCGCGAGCCTCGGTGACGTTGCCGGTGACTTCTTCGAGCTTGCAGGCGCCGGGCTGCGTGACACCTCCCGGTTGGCCGGTTCCCCGCCGGGGATGTGGTCGGACATCTGCGTACAGAACGCGGCGGCGGTGCTGCCCCGGCTCAGGCTGGTGATCGAGCGGCTCGCAGAGGTCGAACGGGCACTTGCGGCGAGCGCTCCGAGCAGCGCTCCCCAACCGGGGCTCGCCGCGGTCGCCCGGCTGATCGGTGAGGGCAACCAGGTGCACCGTCGGTTCCCGCAGAAGCGATGGACCCGGCTCGCGACGGGCGTCTCGTACGGCTACGTCAACGTCTTCGTCCCTGACCAGCCTGGCGGTTTTGCTGACATCCTCCGGGCGCTCGCAGACGCCGCCGTCAACGTCGAGGACATCACCGTCGACCACGTGCCCGAGCGCCCGCTCGGCCTGGTGGAGCTCACCGTTCTCGCCGCTGAGGTCGAGCACGCCACTGCCGTACTCACCTACTCCGGCTTCTCGGCCAGCGGCCGGCTGGCGGATGCGGACGAGAATTGATCCAGAGGTTTGTCGACTAAGCCGCAAAGCACTAGGGGACTCTCAAGCTCAGTCGACAAAGCTGCAAGGTCACCCGGTATCCTCGGTCGAGGTATTGGCGCGGTCACCGCAGGTGGGCGCCGCCCCCATCGGCACGGGCAGGTCAGCTCGAGCCGCCCTCGACACCGGCCGGCCCAGCCGGCAAAGGAGAACAGTGCACGCCGAGGACAGCGCCCAGATGGTGGTTGCCATCGACGGCCCGTCCGGTTCCGGCAAGTCGACGGTCGCCCGGGGGGTGGCCGCGAGCCTCGGCTTCGGCTACCTGGACACGGGGGCGACCTATCGCGCGGTGACGTGGTTGGTGCTCGGAGCAGGGCTGCCGTTGGGCTCCCTGGCCGACGAGACCGAGCGACTGAGCATGCTGCTTGCGGCATCCGATCTGGTCGTCGGAACGACGCCGGGGGACCGCCAGGTTCGGATCGGCGGCCACGACGTGACCGAGGTCATCCGCGGGCCGGAGGTGACCGCAGCCGTCAGCGCGGTCGCGGCAACGACGGCGGTACGCGCTCATCTCTCCAAGCTCCAGCGTTCTCTGGCAGCTCAGGCGATCGCGGCCAGAGGGGGGATCGTGGTCGAGGGCCGGGACATCGGTACGGTGATCTTCCCCGATGCCCGGCTCAAGGTCTGGCTGACTGCGAGCGCGGAGGCCAGGGGGCGACGTCGCGCAGCTGAGCACTCGGAGGGCGCCCAGCTGGAGGAGTCCGCGATCGAAGGCGCCGTCGAGCAGCTGGCTCGGCGGGACGGGCTGGACTCGGCCCGTGCCCTCTCGCCGCTGCACTGCGCCGAGGACGCTCACGTCATCGACACCACCCCGCTGTCGGCCGACGAGGTGATCGACGCGGTCCTTGCGTTGTGGAACACCGTCGAGCTGCCCGATGCCGCGGCCGCGCATCCGCAGCGCGACCATCTGCCACAGCACGACCATCCGCCACAGCACGACAACCTGCAGGACAGCGCGACAGGAGCAACCCGGTGACAACCGTGGACACGACCGGCGACGGAGCCGACGTGGCGATCGAGCAGGGCGACGAGCTCGAGACCGACGGGGTGGAGGAGACCGAGGACTACTCGTCGCTGCCGGTGCTGGCCGTGGTCGGGCGGCCCAACGTCGGCAAGTCGACATTGGTCAACCGGATCCTGGGCCGGCGAGAGGCCGTCGTCGAGGACGTTCCGGGTGTGACGAGGGACCGGGTCGCCTACGACGCCAACTGGCGCGGTCGGCGCTTCATCGTCGTCGACACCGGTGGCTGGGAGCCCGACGCGGTCGGTCTGCAGGCCAGGGTCGCTGCACAGGCCGAGTACGCGGTCGCTGCCGCGGACGCCGTCCTGCTGGTCGTCGACGCGACCGTCGGGGCCACCGACACCGACGAGGCCGTCGCCCGCGTGCTGCGCCGGGCCAAGAAGTCCGCCGTGCTGGCGGCGAACAAGGTCGACGACTCGCGTACCGAGGCGGACGCCGCCTCCCTGTGGTCGCTCGGACTCGGCGAGCCGTTCCCTGTCAGCGCTCTGCACGGACGAGGCTCCGGTGAGCTGCTCGACGCCGTGCTCGATGCGCTGCCCGAGGCGCCGATGGAGCGCGACGACCCACTGACCGGTCCCCGGCGCGTGGCCCTGGTCGGCCGGCCCAACGTCGGTAAGTCGAGCCTGCTCAACCGGCTCTCCCACGAGGAGCGATCGGTCGTGGACGCGACCGCCGGCACCACGAGGGACCCGGTCGACTCGCTGGTCGAGGTGGGCGGCGAGACCTGGAAGTTCGTCGACACGGCCGGTCTGCGCCGCCGCGTGCACCAGGCCACCGGCGCGGAGTACTACGCCAGCCTGCGGACGAGTGCCGCCATCGATGCGGCCGAGGTCGCCGTCGTCCTGCTCGACGCCAGCCAGCCACTGACCGACCAGGACATGCGCGTCATCGGCATGGCGACCGATGCAGGCCGGGCGCTCGTGCTGGCCTTCAACAAGTGGGACCTGGTCGACGAGGACCGCCGGCTGACCCTCGAGACGGAGGTGGAGCGCGAGCTGGCGCCGTACGCATGGGCTCCCCGGGTCAACGTGTCCGCCTCCACCGGCCGCAGCGTCGAGCGGCTCGCCCCCGCCCTGCGTACCGCGCTGGCCAGCTGGGAGCAGCGGGTTCCGACCGGCCGGCTGAACGCCTTCCTGGCATCGATCGTGGCTGCGACCCCGCCGCCGGTCCGCAGCGGAAAGCAACCGAAGATCCTGTTCGCGACCCAGGCCGGGACCAAGCCCCCGCGGTTCGTGCTGTTCACCAGCGGCTTCCTCGAGCCGGGCTACCGCCGGTTCCTCGAGCGACGGCTCCGCGAGGAGTTCGGCTTCCCTGGCACGCCGATCGAGATCTCGATGAAGGTGCGCGAGAAGCGGAAGTGACCGAGGGGCGAGTGACCCGGTCGTCGCCGATCGCGCCACTGGGGTAAAGTCTGCTCCGCTCTGCTGCTGATCTCGGCAGCCCGGGGCCGATCGGGACGTGGCGCAGCTTGGTAGCGCACTTGACTGGGGGTCAAGGGGTCGCAGGTTCAAATCCTGTCGTCCCGACAGAAGGCACGACGAAGCGGGCACGCCGACGGCGGGCCCGCTTCGTCGCTTCCCGGACCGCCGGAGACGGGGTCGCCCGCCGGCAGGGTTGTCCCACATCCGCTTCGCCGTCCCCGGCCGGAAACGTTGCGGCTGTACGCTGGCGCAAAGCGGTGGTCACCGGTCTGGGGGCTTGACGGCGGCTGGTCGCCACGGGGACGTCGGGCGGAGGTGGCACGGCCATGACCCAGGACGAGGGATCGGCTGCCGTGCCCGCGACCTCCAACGCGGTCTGGACCGTGCCCAACCTGCTCAGTGCCGCCCGGCTGGCCGGGGTGCCGGTGTTCCTCTGGCTGGTGCTCGGACCGCACCGCGACGGGTGGGCGATCGTCCTGCTGATGTTCAGTGGCGCGAGCGACTACTTCGACGGCAAGCTCGCCCGGGCGTGGCACCAGACCAGCCGGCTCGGTGAGCTGCTCGACCCTGCGGCGGACCGCCTCTACATCGTCGCGACGGTCGTCGGACTGGCCATCAGGGGCGTCATCCCCGTGGCGCTCGTGGTCGCCCTGCTCGCCCGGGACCTGGTCCTGGCCGGCACGCTGCCGGTGCTGCGGCGGCACGGCTACGGACCGCTGCCCGTGCACTACCTGGGCAAGGCCGCCACCTTCAACCTGCTCTACGCGTTCCCGCTGATCCTGCTCGGCGCGGGGCACGGATGGGGCTCGCCGGCCGCCCGTACCTTCGGGTGGGCGTTCACGGTCTGGGGGGTCGGGCTGTACTGGTGGGCAGGGCTGCTCTACCTGGTCCAGGTACGGGGGCTGGTCGCCGGCAGGAAGATCGGCCTGCCCGGTTCGGGAGCCGCGGCGGCGTGAGGTTACTGGCGAGTAGGTCTGCGGCCGCTGCGGCGGGGCATGCCTCAGGTGAGCGGAGGTGGTGGCGGTGAGAGCGGTCGTGATGGCGGGCGGCGAGGGCACCCGGCTGCGCCCGATGACCGCCAACCAGCCCAAGCCGCTGCTGCCGGTGGTCAACCAGCCGATCATGGGCCACGTCCTGCGGTTGCTGCGCCGGCACGGGGTCACCGAGACCGTCGTGACGCTGCAGTTCCTGGCCTCCTTGGTCCGCAACTACTTCGGCGACGGTGACGAGTTCGGGATGACGCTGAGCTATGCCACCGAGGAGACCCCGCTCGGTACGGCCGGCAGCGTCAAGAACGCCGAGCAGGCCCTGCGCGACGAGCCGTTCATCGTGATCAGCGGCGATGCTCTCACGGACATCGACCTGACCGACATGATCGAGTTCCACCGGCGGAACAAGGCGCTGGTCACGATCGGGCTCAAGCGCGTGCCCGACCCGGTGGAATTCGGCATCATCATCGCCGACGAGGAGGGCAGGATCGAGCGGTTCCTCGAGAAGCCGACGTGGGGCCAGGTGTTCTCGGACACGGTCAACACCGGCGTCTACATCATGGAGCCGCAGGTCCTCGACCACGTGGCAACCGGGCAGTCGGTCGACTGGTCCAACGACGTGTTCCCCAAGCTGCTCGCGGACGGCGCCCCCTTGTACGGGTACGTGACCGAGGCCTACTGGGAGGACGTCGGCAACCACGAGAGCTATCTCCGCGCCCAGGCCGACGTGCTCAACCGTCTAGTAGACGTTGAGATCGACGGCTTCGAGGTGTCCGCTGGAGTGTGGATTGCGGAAGGGGCCGAGGTCGATCCGGACGCGGTGCTGCGCGGCCCGCTGTTCGTCGGGGACTACGCCAAGGTGGAGGCGGGCGCGGAGCTGCGGGAGTACACCGTGCTCGGCAGCAACGTGGTGGTCAAGAGTGGCGCCTTCCTGCATCGCGCCGTCCTGCACGACAACGTCTTCTGCGGGCCGGCCACCAACCTGCGCGGCTGCGTCATCGGCAAGAACACCGATCTCATGCGCGGTGCCCGGGTCGAGGAAGGCGCCATCATCGGCGACGAGTGCGTCGTCGAGGAGGAGGCCTTCGTCTCGGCCGGGGTCAAGGTCTACCCGTTCAAGACGATCGAGGCCGGCGCGGTGGTCAACACCAGCGTCATCTGGGAGTCCCGCGGCGCCCGGTCCCTGTTCGGCCCCCGTGGCGTCTCCGGCCTGGTCAACGTCGAGATCACGCCGGAGCACGTCGTACGGCTGGCAAGTGCGTACGCGACCAGCCTGCGCAAGGGATCGACGGTCACCACGTCCAGGGACGCCTCGCGGGCGGCGCGGACGCTCAAGCGGGCCGCGATCAGTGCGCTCACGGCCAGCGCCATCAACGTCCGCGACCTCGAGGTTGCCCCGTGCCCCGTGACCCGGTTCGAGGTGGAGGCGGGCGACTCGGTGGGGGGCATCATGATCCGGACCACACCGGGTGACCCGCAGGGCGTCGACATCGTGTTCCTCGACGCGACCGGTGCGGACCTGTCCCAGGCGGCGCAGCGCAAGCTCGAGCGGACCTTCAGCCGGCAGGAGTTCCGGCGGGCGTTCCCCGGTGAGATCGCCGACCTCACCTTCCCGGCCCGCACGCTCGACACCTACGTCGCAGAGATGCTCCGCTGCGTGGATGTGACCGGTATCCGCGAGGCCCGGATGAAGGTCGTGCTGGACACCGCGGGTGGGGCGGCTGCGCTGGTGCTCCCGCTGATCCTCGGCCGGCTCGGCGTGGACGTGCTGACGATGAACGGCCGGCTGGACGAGATGTCCACCACCGAGACCCTGGCCGAGCACATGCGCGACCTCGAGCGGCTCGGTGAACTCGTGGCCTCGTCCAAGGCCGCGTTCGGGGTGCGCTTCGACCACGTGGGGGAGCGGCTGTCCATCGTGGACGAGCGGGGTGACCTGGTGCACGACGACCGGGCGCTGCTGGTCGTCCTCGACCTGGTGGCGGCCGAGGGCAGGGGCGGCCGGGTCGCGTTGCCGGTCACCACCACCAGGGTTGCCGAGCAGGTCGCCCGCTTCCACGGCGTCGACATCGAGTGGACGTCGACCTCGCCGGAGCAGCTGACGAAGACGACAACGGTCAACGGCGTGATCTTCGCAGGCGACGGCCGCGGTGGCTTTGTCATCCCCGAGTTCCACTCCGCGCTGGACGGGCTCGCGGCGTTCGTGCGGTTGCTCGGCCTGGTCGCCCGTACCAAGCTGACCCTGTCCGAGATCGACGCCCGGATCCCCGACGCCAGCCTGGTGCGACGCACGGTCCCGACGCCCTGGGCCACCAAGGGACAGGTGATGCGTGCGGTGGTCGAGGCCGCCAACGGTCGCGAGCTGGACACCACCGACGGCGTCCGGGTGATCGAGCCCGACGGCGAGTGGGCCATGGTGCTGCCGGACCCGCTGGAGGCGGTCACCCACCTGTGGGCGGAGGCATGGGACCCGGACCGTGCGCTGATGCTGCTCGACGCGTGGGCAGCGGTCGTCGAGGCCGCCAGCCGCTGAGCCGGCAGGAGCGGCCCGAGGCGCGCCGTACCCGCTGCGGTCCTCGGGGCGGTCATGATGAGCCAGTGAGCAGTGGGAGTCCAGCCGACCGGCAAGGCGCTACATCGATGTCGCTCCTTGTCGACATGATGACCAACACGTTGGACCCCGGATATGCCGAAGCCGCCCGGCGGCGAGGCCCGGCCGGTGGCGGGACCTCGCCTGGACGGCTGCCGCT
>JAWWOM010000140.1:0-17588 GCA_033851655.1 Frankiales bacterium | reverse complement strand
ACCAGGGAGATCGGCTGGCCGGCCGCGTACCGCTTGGCGAAGTCGTCCCGCTCGAGCAGCCGGGCGACCGTGAGGACGCTCGCCTCCTGGACCACCTCGGTCAGGGTCAAGGGAGCGAGCCACTCCGAGTTGCGCCGGATCTCGACCCGCTCCGGGTCGAGCACCCGCATCACCTGCTGCAGGTAGGTCGCAGCATTGGCCTCGGTCTGCTCGGCCGTCAGCATGGTGCGGACCGCGGAGCGGCCGGTGGGGTCTCCCACCATGCCGGTGAAGTCGCCGATGATCAGGACGGCAAGGTGGCCGAGGTCCTGGAACTGGCGCAGCTTGCGCAGCACGACGGCGTGGCCCAAGGTGAGCTCGCTGCCCGAGGGGTCGATGCCCAGCTTGACCCGCAACGGCCGGCCGTCCTGCTCCGCCTCGGCGAGCCGGGGGCCCAGCGACCCGGCCGGCAGCACCTGGGCGGCGCCGGCGGTGAGGATCTGGACCTGGCGGAGCACGTCGGCTGACAGGGGCGGCTGGCCGGTGGCGGAGGGCGACATGGCGTCGAGTCTCCCATGATCGCGCGGTTGCACCCTCAGCCTTTGGCGGGCCGGGGGGACGCCGCCCGGTAGGGGCTCACGGTGGGGTCGCCCTGGAGCCAGAACCGCCAGTGCCGGACCGCACCCTCGCCGGAGACCCCTACCCTCGGTCCGGTGGTCACCAGCGCATCCACGGGCCGCTCAGCCGCCGCGACGAACAGCGGCGCGGCCGGGTCGGTCAGGTCCAGCCCGTCCAGGCTCCGGTCGATGCCGAGCGCGACGGTGAGCCGGGCCGGCCCGCGGGCGAGGTCGCGAAACGGCACCGCACCCCTGGTGGCCCGTACAAGATCCTCTCCGGCGACCACCTCGCCGGCCCGCAGCAGCACGGCGGACGGTTCCCCCGCGGGGCCGGCCACGACGTTGACGCAGTGATGCATCCCATAGGTGAAGTAGACGTAGCCGTGCCCGGCTGGCCCGAACATCACTGCGTTGCGTGGCGTACGTCCCCGGAAGGCGTGCGAGCCGGGATCGTCGGAGCCTGCATAGGCCTCGACCTCGGTCAGCCGGACGACGATCGTGCCCTGGTCGGTCACGCGCACGAGGTGCTGTCCGAGCAGGTCACGGGCGACCTCGAGCACCGGTCGTGCGTAGTGCTCGCGCGGCCAGCGGGTCACGCGCGGTGGGCCGCCCAGACCCGCCGCCTGGCCAGCTCTGCCCGCACCTCGACGAGCTGCTCGGCGACCCGGACCGGTGCGGTGCCGCCCGGTGTCGACCTGGCCTCGAGAGCGCCCTGGACCGACAGCACGCTGCGGATGTCCGGCGTGAGGTGCGGGTCCAGGGCCAGCAGGTCCGCGTCGGAGACCTCGTGCAGGTCGCAGCCGTGCTCACTGCACCAGGCAACGAGGCGGCCGACAGCCTCGTGGGCGTCACGGAAGACCACTCCCTGACGGACGAGGTACTCGGCCACGTCGGTGGCCAGCGCGAAGCCCTCGGGAGTGCTCGCCTCGAGCCGGTCGACGTCGACCCGCATCGTCGCGATCATCCCGGCGGTGGCCGGCAGGACGACCAGCAACGTGTCGACCGCGTCGAAGACCGGCTCCTTGTCCTCCTGGAGGTCACGGTCGTAGGCCAGCGGAAGCCCCTTGAGGGTCACCAGCAGTCCGGTCAGGTGGCCGATCAGTCGCCCGGACTTGCCCCGTGCCAGCTCGGCGACGTCCGGGTTCTTCTTCTGCGGCATGATCGAGGACCCGGTCGAGAAGGCGTCGTCGAGCTCCACCCAGCGGAACTCGCGGCTGGACCACAGCACCACCTCCTCGCCGAGACGCGACAGGTGGATGCCGATCATCGCCGCGACGAACAGGAACTCGGCGGCGAAGTCCCGGTCGCTGACCGCGTCGATCGAGTTGGCAGCCGCCTTGGCGAAGCCCAGCTCACGGGCTGTCGCCTCCGGGTCCAACGGCAAGGTGGACCCGGCCAGCGCGCCGGCCCCGAGCGGCGAGACCGAGGTCCGGACATCCCAGTCGGCGAGCCGGTCGAGGTCCCGGGCAAAGCTCTGGACGTGGGCCAGCAGCTGGTGGGCGAAGACGATCGGTTGCGCGTGCTGCAGGTGGGTCATCCCGGGAGCGGCGGTGTGCAGGTGCCGCTCTGCCTGGTCGGTCAGCGCGTCACACAGGTCGATCAGCCGGTCCGCGACGTCACGGGCGTGGTCGCGCAGGTAGAGGCGCAGGTCGGTCGCCACCTGGTCGTTGCGGCTGCGACCGGCCCGCAGCTTGCCACCCAGCGGACCCAGCCGCTCGACCAGACCCCGTTCGAGGGCGGTGTGTACGTCCTCGTCCTTCGGGGTTGCCACGAACGCACCGGAGCGGACGTCCGTCTCGAGACCGTCCAGCGCCTCGAGCATCCGCTCCAGCTCGAGATCATCGAGCAGGGTGGCCCGGTGCAGGACGCGTGCGTGGGCACGCGAGCCGCGGAGGTCGTAGGGCGCGAGCCGCCAGTCGAAATGGATGCTGAGCGAGAGCGCAGCGAGGGCATCGGAGGGACCACCGGCGAACCGGCCGCCCCACAAGCCGAACGATCCGCCGCCGGGAGCCGCGGGAGCCTCGGTCACTGTCCGGACGCCAGCTGCTGGTCGCGCCGCGAGGCGATCCGGCTCGGCATGCCCCAGATCTCGACAAAGCCCTTGGCCAGCCGCTGGTCGTAGGTGTCGCCCTCGTCGTAGGTCGCCAGGTTGTAGTCGTACAGCGAGGCGTCACTGCGCCGGCCGGTGACGACCGCGCGGCCGCCGTGCAGGGACATCCTGATGTCGCCGGAGACGTGCTCGTTGGTGGAGAGCAGGAAGGCATCGAGGGCACGCTTGAGCGGCGAGAACCACAGCCCCTCGTAGACCAGCTCGGTCCAGCGCTGCTCGACGGACTTCTTGAACCGCGCGACGTCGCGCTCGACGGTGAGGTTCTCGAGCTCCTGGTGGGCGGTGATCAGGGCGATCGCCCCAGGAGCCTCGTATATCTCGCGGCTCTTGATGCCCACCAGACGATCCTCGACCATGTCGAGCCGACCGACGCCCTGAGCCCCGGCCCGGACGTTGAGCTGCTGGATGGCTTCGAGCATGGTCACCGGCCGGCCGTCGATGGCCACCGGAGCGCCGGCGGCGAAGGTGATGACCACCTCGTCGGGGTCTCGCGGGGTGGCCGGGTCGGCGGTGTAGGCGTAGACGTCCTCGATCGGAGCGTTCCACGGGTCCTCGAGGAAGCCGGTCTCGACGGCCCGCCCCCAGACGTTCTGGTCGATGCTGTACGGGGACTTCTTGTTCACGTCGATGGGCAGGTCACGCTCGGCGGCGAAGGCGATCGCCCTGTCCCGGGTCATGCCGGAGTCCCGTACCGGAGCAAGGCAGACCAGGTCGGGCGCCAGGTTGGCCAGCCCCACCTCGAACCGGACCTGGTCGTTGCCCTTGCCGGTGCAGCCGTGGGCGACCAGGTCCGCACCGTAGGACTTGGCCGCGATCGCCATGTGCTTGACGATGACCGGACGGGACAGCGCCGAGACCAGCGGATAGCGGCCCATGTAGAGCGCGTTGGCCCGCAGCGCCGGCAGGCAGAACTCCTCGGCGAACTCCTCCTTGGCGTCGACCACGATCGACTCGACCGCCCCACAGTCGAGGGCACGCTGGCGGATGACCTCCATGTCCTCGCCGCCCTGGCCGACGTCGGCGGCGACCGCGATGACCTCGGCTCCGGTCTCTGCCGCGATCCAGCCGATGGCCACGGACGTGTCGAGCCCGCCGGAGTAGGCGAGGACGACCCGCTTGGGGCTGCTCATGAAATGTGCTCCTGTCGATGGTCCGGGATTTCCGGTGCTGAACGGGGGGTCGGGGAAGGAACGGGCTCAGTCACGACTCTCGGCGAGGGTGACCAGACGCTGTACGACGTCGGCGCCGACGGCTCGCCCGTGGCTCTCACGGCAGATGAGCAGCACCGTGTCGTCGCCGGCGACGGTGCCCATGACGTCGGGCGGCGGCGTCCGGTCGAGAGCCGAGGCCAGCAGATGGGCACCTCCCGGCGGGGTGCGCAGCACCACGAGCTGGCCCGACGCCTCGGCCGAGATGAGCAGCTCCTCGAGCAGCCGGGCCAGCCGGGCGTCCGGGTCGGCGTGGTCGAACGGCCTGGGCCTGGCACCCCCCGGCGGCACGGCGTAGGCCTGGCCGCCATCGGGCTGGCGGACCTTCTCCGCCCCCAGGTCCTCGAGGTCCCGGCTGAGCGTCGCCTGGGTCACGTAGACGCCTTCGCGGGACAACAGCTGGGCCAACTCGCCCTGGGAGTGCACCCGGGTGCGCTCGAGCAACGCGGCGACCCGCGCCTGCCGCGCGGCCTTGGTGGCGGGGACGGCCGGTGCGGCGGAAACCTGCCGGGCTTGCCGCGTCTGGTTCATCGCGCACTGTCGAGGAGGAAGGCGAGCAGGGCCTTCTGCACGTGCAGTCGGTTCTCTGCCTGGTCCCAGACGGCGGAGTGCCCGCCGTCGATGACGCTGGCGGCGATCTCCTCACCCCGGTGTGCCGGCAGGCAGTGCAGGACCAGCACGTCCTCGCGGGCGGCGGCGACGGCGCGCTCGTCGAGCTGGTAGGGCTGGAAGACCAGCTGCCGGGTGTCGCTCTCCTCCTCCTGGCCCATGGAGGCCCACACGTCGGTGTAGAGGATGTCGGCCCCGGCGGCGGCCTCCAGCGGGTCGTGGGTGACCACAGCCGCGCCGCCGGTGCGCTCGCCGATCTGGTTGGCCCGCCCCACCACCTGGCCGATCGGCTCGTAGCCGGCGGGTGACGCCACCCGCACGCGCATGCCCGCTGCGGCTCCGGCGAGCAGCAGGGAGTGCGACATGTTGTTGCCGTCCCCGAGGTAGGCGAGGGTGAGCCCGGACAGGCCGCCCTTGTGCTCGCGAATCGTCATCAGGTCGGCCAGCGCCTGGCAGGGGTGGGCATAGTCGGTCAGCGCATTGACCACCGGGACGCCGGCCGCGGCCGCGAGCTGCTCGATCCGGTCCTGCCCGAAGGTCCGGATGACGATGGCGGAGACGTAGCGGGAGAGCACCTTGGCGGTGTCCTCGATGGTCTCGCCCCTGCCCAGCTGGGTGCTCCTGGCGTCGACGATGATCGGATGGCCGCCGAGCTCGGCGATGCCGGCCTCGAACGAGAGCCGGGTCCTGGTCGAGGGCTTCTCGAAGATCACCGCGACCGACTGCGGACCAGCCAGCGGCTTGGCGAAGTAGCGGTCGAGCTTCATCTTGTCGGCCAGGTCGAGGACCTGCTCGAGCTCGGCCGGGCTCAGGTCGTCGTCCACCAGGAAATGGCGCAGCGTCACGGCAGCGGAGCCTCTCTGTCTGTCGCTCGAGGGCAAGGGTCGAGGAGGTCGGGGCGGTGGCGGTGACGAGGGGCAGTCGGCGTCACAGCGGGGCAGGTCACGGCGTCGGCCGGGTCGGCCGGGTGGGACCGCCGATCAGCTCGGCCACCCGGTGCACCAGCTCGTCGACGGCGAACGGCTTGACGAAGACCATGCCGGCGCCGAGCAGCCGCTCGAGCTCGGCAACGGCGTCCACCCGGCCGGTCACGACGATGACCGGGACCCCGGCCAGGGTCGGGTCACTGCCGAGCTCCTCGAGCACCCGTACGCCACCGAGGTCCGGCATCATCACGTCGAGCAGGATCAGCGCCGGTGGCGAGTCCAGGGCGCTGCGCAGGCCGGCCAGCCCGTCGGAGGCTGTCGAAACCTGGTAGCCCTCGGCGGTCAGCAGGGTGTGCAGCAGGCCTCTGACGCTGGGATCGTCCTCGACGACAAGCACGGCGGGTCCGGTCATGAGCCGACCCTAGTGCCGTCGAGGTCCTGCTGGGCATCGGCCAGGATCTGCGGCAGCGCGTCGACGAACCCGCGGCACTCGTCGGCGGAGATCACGAGCGGCGGGGCCAGCCGGATGGCGTCCGGTGCCACGGCGTTGACCAGGAAGCCGGCATCGCGGCAGGCGAGCTCGACGTGCGCAGCGGCGTCGGAGGACAGAACCAGCGCCCGCCACAGGCCGCGGCCCCGTACACCGGTCAGGAGTGGGTGGGAAACCTCCGCCAGGCCCGCGGCAAACGAGGCTCCGACCTCGCGCACGTGGCCGAGCAGGCCGTCGGAGTCGATGACGTCGAGGACGGTCAGGGCAGCGGCGCAGGAGACCAGGTTGCCGCCGAAGGTGCTGCCATGGTCGCCACGCGCGAAGGCGTTGGCGGCCGGACCGATGCCGATGCAGGCGCCGATGGGCAGCCCGCCGCCGAGCCCCTTGGCCAACGTCAGCACGTCCGGCAGGACGCCCTCGGCCTGGTGCGCGTACCAGTAGCCGGTGCGCCCGATCGCACTCTGCACCTCGTCCAGCCAGAGCAGCGCACCGGTGGAGTCGCACAGCGAGCGGGCGGCCGCGAGGTAGCCGTCTGGCGGCGGCACCACACCGGCCTCGCCCTGGGTGGTCTCGAGCAGCACCGCGAGCGTGCTCTCGTCGACAGCGCCGGCCAGGGCCTCGACGTCGCCGTAGGGCACGAACACGACATCGGTCCCGTACGGCCCGAACGGTTCGCGAATCGATGCCTTGCCGGTCAGCGACAAGGCGCCGAGGGTCCGGCCGTGGAAGCCGTGGTCGGCGGCGATGATCCGGCGCCGGCCGATGCCCTGACCGTGCCGGAGCACCAGCTTGAGCGCCGCCTCGTTGGCCTCGGTGCCGGTGCTGCAGAAGAACACCCGCGCCTCGGTGCCGGCCGGCGTCTGGAGCAGCGAGGTGAGCCTTTCGGCCAGCCGGAGACCCGGCTCGTGCAGGTAGAGGTTGCTGGTGTGGGCCAGTGTCGCGACCTGGCGGGAGACCGCCTCGACGATGGCCGGGTGGGCGTGCCCCAGCGAGGACACCGCGATGCCGGCCAGCAGATCGAGGTAGTCCTTGCCGTCCGCGTCCCACAACCGGCAACCCTTGCCCTGGACCAGTGCCACCGGCGGAGTCCCGTAGTTGGGCATCATCACCCGCTGCCAGCGCTCGCTGAGCTGGGCGTAGGCACTCACGCCGGGACCTCCTGCGCCGGAACCACCATCGTCCCGACACCCTCGTCGGTCACGACCTCGAGGAGCAGCGCATGAGGCACCCGGCCGTCGAGGACGTGCGCCCGGGGGACGCCACCTTCGACCGCACGGGCGCAGGCCTCCATCTTGGGGATCATGCCGGCGGACAGCGTCGGCAGCAGGACCCGGAGCGCTTCGGTGCTGAGCTCGCTGATCAGCTCCTCGCTCGCCGGCCAGTCGGCGTAGAGACCTTCGACGTCGGTGAGGACGATCAGCTTCTCGGCCCGGAGCGCGATCGCCAGGGCGGCAGCTGCGGTGTCGGCGTTGAGGTTGTAGATCTCGCCATCCTCGCCCCGGCCGATCGTCGCGACCACCGGGATCCGCTGGGCGTCGAGCAGGGCGACCACCGTGGCCGGGTCCACCAGCGAGACGTCGCCGACCTGACCCAGGTCGATCTCCTCGCCGTCGACGACGACCCCGCGGCGGACGGCGGTGAACAGCTGGGCGTCCTCGCCCGAGAGGCCGACCGCGAACGGGCCGTGGTCGTTGACCAGGTTGACCAGGTCACGGTTGACCTGACCGACCAGCACCATCCGGACCACCTGCATGGTCTCGGGCGTGGTCACCCGCAGGCCGCCGGCGAACGAGCTCTCGATGCCGAGCTTGGCCAGGTGCTCGTTGATCTGCGGCCCACCACCGTGGACGACCACCACCCGGATGCCGACGTAGCGCAGGAACACGACGTCCTCGGCGAACGCCTTCTGCAGGGCCGGCTCGGTCATCGCGTTGCCGCCGTACTTGATCACCACGGTGCTGCCGTGGAACCGCTCGAGCCAGGGCAGCGCACCGATCAGCGCGGAGGCCTTGCCCAGCGCGTGGTGGCTGCGCGCGGTCGCGGGAGCGCTGGTCATGAGCTGTAGGCCGAGTTCTCGTGGACGTACTCAGCGGTCAGGTCGTTGGTCCACACCGTGGCCTGCGCCGGGCCGGCGTGCAGGTCCACCACGATCGCGATCTCGCGGCCGGTCATGTCGACCAGCGAACGGTCCTCGCCGACCGCTCCCCCGCGACAGACCCAGACGCCGTTGATCGCCACGTCGAGCTGGTCGGGCTCGAAGACGGCGGAGGTGGTGCCCACGGCGGAGAGGACCCGGCCCCAGTTGGCGTCCTCTCCGTGCAGGGCGCACTTGAGCAGGTTGCTCCGGGACACCGTACGGGCGACGTCGACCGCCTCGGCCTCGGAGACCGCGCCCTGGACGGTGATCGCGATCTCCTTGCTCGCCCCCTCGGCGTCGGCGATCAGCTGGCGGGCCAGGTCGGCGCACACCGCGCGCAGCGCCTCGGTAAACGTGTCAAGCCCGGGCCGGACCCCCGAGGCGCCGGAGGCCATCAGCAGCACCATGTCGTTGGTGGACATGCACCCGTCGGAGTCGATCCGGTCGAAGCTGCTGCCGGTCGAGGACCGCAGCGCCTTGTCGAGCTCGGCCGGACCGAGGTCGGCGTCGGTGGTGATGACGACGAGCATCGTCGCCAGCGCCGGCGCCAGCATGCCGGCGCCCTTGGCCATGCCGCCGATCGTGTAACCGTCGGCGTGGACGACCGACTTCTTGGGCACCGAGTCGGTGGTCATGATCGCCAGCGCTGCGTCGCCACCGCCGTCGGCCGAGAGCAGCCCGGAAGCCTGGCGCACGCCGCCCAGCAGCCGGTCCATCGGCAGCCGCAACCCGATCAGACCGGTCGAGGCGACGGCAACGTCGGCGGCGGAGCAGCCGACCAGACCCGCGACCTCCTCGGCGCTGCGATGGGTGTCCTGGAAGCCGGCTGCCCCCGTGCAGGCGTTGGCGCCACCTGAGTTGAGGACGACCGCGTCGACCCGCCCGTCGGTGACGACCTGGCGGCTCCAGACCACCGGGGCGGCCTGGACCCGGTTGCCGGTGAAGACAGCGGCCGCCGCGTACGAAGGCCCGTCGTTGACGACCAGCGCGACGTCGGGCAGGCCGGTGGTCTTGAGCCCGGCGGCAACGCCGGCCGCCCGGAAGCCGCCGGCCGCGGTGACGCTCACGGAGCGACCCCGCTCACGCTGAGCCCGGCGGTCTCGTCCAGGCCGAGCGCGATGTTGGCGCACTGGACGGCCTGGCCGGACGCTCCCCGGGTGAGGTTGTCGATGGCCGAGACCACGATCACCCGGCCTGAGTCGACGTCGACCGTGGCCTGCAGGTGGCAGGAGTTGCTGCCGAGGGTGGCACCGGTCTGTGGCCAGCGGCCCTCGGGCAGGACGTGGACGAACGGCTCGTCGGCATAGGCCTCGATCAGGGCAGCCCTGACCGCAGCGGCATCCACCGCACCGACCGGCAGTGCGGTGACGGTGGCCAGGATCCCCCGCGGCATGGGCGCGAGGACCGGGGTGAACGACAACGAGCGCGCGCCGGTGGCCTGCTTGATCTCCGGCACGTGCTGGTGCGCACCCACCTTGTACGGCGACAGGGAGCCCATGACGTCGCTCGCCATCAGTGAGGCCTTGGCCGACCGGCCGGCTCCGGTGGTCCCGCTGGCCGCGACCACCACCACGTCGTCGGCCTCGACCAGTCCGGCCGCGATCAGCGGGGCGAGGGCGAGGATGGTCGACACCGCGTAGCAGCCGGTCGCCGCCACCCGCCGGGCCGGGCGGATCAGCTCACGCTGGCCGGGCAGCTCCGGCAAGCCGTAGACCCACGTACCCGCGTGGGGCGTGCCGTAGTAGCGCTCCCACGCCGCGGCGTCGGCGAGCCGGTGGTCGGCACCGAGGTCGATCACCAGCGTCGACTCCGGCAGCGTTGCGGCGATCGCTGCGGACTGGCCGTGCGGCACGGCCAGGAAGACCACTTCACAACCGTCGAGGACGCCGCTGTCCAGGCTGTCGAACGCCCGGCCGGCCAGCTGGGGCAGCTGCGGGTGCAGGTTGGTGACCGGCAGTCCGGCCGACCCGGCAGCCACCAGGGCGGTCAGCTCGAACCCCGGATGCCCGGACAGCAGACGCAACAGCTCGCCACCGGCGTAACCGCTCGCCCCGACGATGCCTGCACCGGTGCCCATGACGTGCCGCTCCCTTGCGCCAGTCGACTGTATGCCACATTCATACAGTCCACTGCATGACAATGCAAGTGCAGAGGTCAGGCCCGGAGCGTGGCGCCGGTCCTGCTGGCCGCCAGGTCCACGGCGGCGTCGCGCGCCCGGTTGACCTCGTCGTCGGTCAGCGTGCGGTCGGCGGCGCGGAACCGCAGCGCAAACGCCAGCGACCGGTGCCCCGCCGGGACCGGCTCCCCGGCATAGACGTCGAACAGCCGGAGCGACTCGAGCAGCGGGCCGGCACCCTCGGCCAGCGCCGCCTCGACCGTGGCCACCGGCACGTCCTCGGCCACGACCACCGCGACGTCCCGAGCCGCCTCCGGGAACGACGACACCCGGGCCACGTCGATCAGACCCACCGTGCCGGTCCGGCGGTCGACGCGGTCGACGCGGCCGCCCGGCAACCGGACCGACGCACCTGGACCGTGCAGTACCTGGGTCAGGTCCATCTCCATGGCGGCCGTACGGGCCGGGAGTCCGAGGTGGGCGAGTACGCGCGGATGCAGCTCGCCTGCGTGACCGACCGGCACCCCGGAGATGCTCAAGACCGCGCAGCGTCCCGGGTGGTACGGCGCCACGTGGTCCTTGGTCACCTCGACCACGAGATCCGCGGTGCCGGCGACGATGCGGGCAGCCTGGATGGCTTCGGCCCATCCCGGCGGCCGTCCGTCGCCCCACCACGAGACGCCCTCGGCGGCACCGGCCTGGGGTGCCAGGGCGACGGCCACGTGCTGGACCTGGTCCGGCAACGCCGCGTCGAGGGCGGCGACCTCGTCCTTGCTCGGCGGTCCGTCGACACCGGGCCACACCGCCGGGTCGCCCTGCCGCGGTGGTCCGAAGACCAGACCTGCCTCGTAGATCGCAGCATCACGGGCGCCCCGGCCGACGTTGCGGGCCAGGGTGGCCAGCAGGCCTGGCAGCAAGGTCGTCCGGAGCAGCGGCTCGTCCTCGGAGATCGGGTTCAGCATGCGGGACGCGTCGCGTCGCGGGTCGTCGTCGGCAAGCCCCAGGGCGTCCAGGGCGCCCCGGCCGACGAACGGATAGGACAGCGTCTCCACGTATCCGGCAGCGGCCAGTGCCCGGCCGACGTTGCGGCTCAGCCGCTGGGGGCGGGTCAGCCCACGCCCGGCGAGAGCGCGCGGGAGCTCGGTCGGCACGGTGTCGTAACCCTCGAGCCGGATGACCTCCTCTGCCAGGTCGGCAGGCTGCCCCAGGTCCGGCCGCCAGCTCGGGGGGGTGACCGCTAGCAGGCCCCCCGGCAGCTCGTCGACGGTGCAGCCGACGTCGACAAGACGCTGACGCACCACTGCCGCGTCGAAGGGCCGCCCCGCCAGCCGGCCGGGGTAGCCGGGGTCGAGCACAAGGGAACCGCCCGGCACGCGGTTGTCCACGTCGGTGAAGCCGCGGTCGGGGGTCGCCCCGGCCAGCCGCACCAGCAGCTCGACCGCCACCTCGGCCGCGGACGGGGCGAGGGCATGGTCGACGCCGCGTTCGTAGCGCCGGGCTGCCTCACTGGGCAGCTTGTGCCGGCGGGCCGTACGGGCGGCGGTGACGGGCGCGAAGTGCGCGGACTCGAGCACGACCGACGTGGTCGTCGCCGAGCACTCGGCCCTGCGGCCGCCCATGACACCGGCCAGCGCCAACGGACCCGCCTCGTCGCAGATCAGCAGCTCACCGTCGTTGAGCACCCGCTCGACACCGTCCAGGGTGGTCATCCGCTCCCCCGGCGCCGCAGCCCGCACGGTGATCGGACCGGCCAGCTGGTCGCGGTCGAAGGCGTGCAACGGCTGGCCCAGGTCAAGCATCACGTGGTTGGTGACGTCGACCACCAGCGACACCGGGCGCATGCCGGCCATGACCAGCCGCCGCTGCAGCCACAGCGGTGAGGTCGCCGACGGGTCGATGGTGCTGACCGTACGGGCGGTGTAGCGGTCGCACCCGACCGGTTCGAGCACGACGACGGGGTAACCGTCGTCGGTGCCGGCCGGGGCCGGCACCAGGCCTGGGTCCCGGAACGGCAGCCCCAACGCTGTCGCCGCCTCACGTGCCACGCCGCGTACGGACAGGCAGTAGGACCGGTCCGGTGTCACCGCGATGTCCAGGACGGCGTCGAGCAGGCCGTACAGTGCCACGACGTCGCCGCCGATCGGTGCGTCCGGCGGCAGCACGAGGATCCCGTCGTGGTCGTCGCCGATGCCCAGCTCCCGCGCCGAGCAGATCATCCCGTCGGAGACGTGGCCGTAGGTCTTGCGGGCCGTGATCGGGAAGGGCCCCGGCAGGACGGCGCCGGGAAGGGCCACCGCCACCCGGTCACCGACGGCGAAGTTGGCGGCACCGCAGACGATGCCGCGTGCCTCGGCGGAGGGGTCGCTGTCGACGACGACCTGACACCAGCGGATGGTCTTGCCGTTCTTCTGCGGCTCGGCCTCGAAGCCGAGGACCTCGCCCACGACGACTCCCGAGACGTCGGCGCCGAGCACGTCGACCCGCTCGACCTCGAGGCCGGCCCGGATCAGTGCCGCCGAGAGGTCAGCCGGGTCGAGGTCCTCCGGCAGGTCGACGTGGTCGCGCAGCCAGGAGACGGGGACGCGCATCAGGCCTCCATGCCGGCGTTGCCGAAGGCGAGGGAGAAGCGCACGTCGCCCTCGATCAGGTCGCGGATGTCCTCGACGCCGTGCCGGAACATCAGTGTCCTGTCGAGCCCGATGCCGAACGCGAAGCCGGTGTAGCGGGCCGGATCCACGCCGCAGCTGACCAGGACCTTGGGATTGACCATGCCGCAGCCACCCCACTCGATCCAGCCCTCGGAGGAACAGGTCCGGCAGGGCGCAGCGCCGGGCAGCGCCGAAGCACCGCGGCACACGAAGCACTGCAGGTCCATCTCGGCGGAGGGCTCGGTGAACGGGAAGTACGCCGGTCGCCAGCGCGTACGGAGGCCCTCGCCGAACATGGCGGAGGCGAAGGCGTCGAGGGTGCCCCGGAGGTGCGCCATCGTGATGCCCTCGTCGACAGCAAGCCCCTCGACCTGGTGGAAGACCGGAGTGTGCGTCGCGTCCAACGGGTCGTTGCGGTAGGTGCGGCCGGGGCAGATGACATAGACCGGGAGCTCGCGGCTGAGCAACGTGCGGACCTGCACGGGTGACGTGTGCGTGCGCATGACCAGCCCGGAGCCGGCCGGCTCGACGAACAGCGTGTCCTGAGCCTCCCTGGCCGGATGGTCGGGGCTGATGTTCAGGGCGTCGAAGTTGAACCACTCGTGCTCGACCTCAGGGCCTTCGGCGAGCTCGTAGCCCATGGCGAGGAAGATGTCCGCGACGCGTTCCTGGACGGTGGTCAGCGGGTGCCGGGCCCCGGTACGGCGCCAGCCGACCGGCAACGTCACGTCGACCGACTCCTCGGCGAGTGCCCGTGCGTCGCGCTGGGCCTCGAGCGCCGCCCGGCGCTCGTCGTAGGCGGCGGTGAGGGCACGCAGCGTCTCGTTGACCCGACGACCCGCATCCCCCTTGGCGTGCGGAGGCAGCGCGGCGATCTCGCGATTGGCCAGCCGTACGGCCGATCGGTCGCCCAGGTGGGCGACCTTGGCATCGGCGAGGTCCTCCAGCGCACCGGCGGCAGCAAAGGCCCGCCGTCCGGCGTCGAGGGCGGCAAGCAGTGCCTCGTCGCCGAGGGCTGCGACCTGCTTGGGGTCGTACGGGTCGTTCGGTCCAGACATGAAGAGGTGCTCGCAGGTGCTCGACGGGTGCTCGCGAATGAGCCGGTTGCCACGCGCAGTCTAGGGAACCCGCGCTGGCAGGGCGAAGCAGATCAGCGCCGGGCCCGCCGCTCAGTCCGCGTACGGGCGGCCCTCCGGGAGGGTGAACCGGAACCTCGCGCCGCCACTCTGGGCCCGGCCGACCTCGATGACGCCACCGTGGGCCTCGACCAGGCCCTTGACGATGTAGAGACCCAGACCGGTGCTGCCCCGCCGGTCACCGCGCCAGAACCGGGTGAAGATCCGCGGCCACATCTCGACCGGGACCCCGTCACCCTGATCCTCGATGACGACCTGGAGACCGTCGGCAAAGCTGCTGACGTCGATCGAGACCGTGCCACGACCATGCCGTACGGCGTTCTCGAGCAGGTTGCCGAGCACCTGGTCGACCTTGTCGGGGTCGCCCCACACCTCCGGCAGCCCCTCCTCGGCCGACACCACGAACCGGCCCTCGGCGTCGCCGCTGGCCACCCTGCCCTCGACCAGCCGGCGGGCGGCACGGGCCACGTCGACGACCTGCTTGCGCAGCTCGAGCCGGCCGGCGTCGATGCGGGAGACGTCGAGCAGCTCGCTGATCAGCCGGGTCACCCGGTCCGCGTCCGCGTTGACCGTCGCCAGCATGACCTTCTTCTGCTCGTCGTTGAACCGGTCCCACTTGGCCAGCAGGGTGGCGGTGAAACCTTTGACGCTGGTCAGCGGCGACCGAAGCTCGTGCGCCACCGTCGACACCAGGTCGGCGCGGCTGCGCTCGTGCCGCTCCCGGGACGCGGTGTCGCGCAGGCAGACGACGAGCCGGACCACCCGGCCCTCGTCACGGACGTAGCGCGCGGTCACGAGCAGCTCTCGCAGCTCGAGCCGCGGGCTGGTCAGCACCAGCCGCCGCTCCGGCTGACCGGTGCGGGTGGACAGCCCGGTGAAGGGCTGGGTGCAGGCCCACCAGTCGACCCCGGTGGGATCGGTCAGCGCGAGCACCTCCCGGTAGTCGCGGCCGATGGACTCGTCGACGCTGCGGCCGAGCAGCCGGACGGCGGCGGCGTTGATCACGACGACCGACCCGGTCTCGTCGACAACCACGACGCCGTCCGGAAGCTCGTCGTAGGCGGCCTTGTCCCAGGTGTCCGGGTCCCGGCTGTCCCGGTCCTGCTGAGGACGTTGCGGCTCCACCGACTCCACCGTTGCCTCCCCGTGGGTCCACCGGCGCGTGGGCCCGGAGTCCTGTGAACAGGTTACGTCTTTTTGACCGATTCGTACCGCAGTGTTCGGCGGAGAGCGGGTCACGGTTCAGTCGCCGGACCGGCGGCCACCTGGCCGGCGCTGCGCCCTGGCCGAGGCGTACAGGCAGATTGCCGCCGCCGTTGCCAGGTTGAGGCTCTCGGCACGACCGTGGATCGGTACGGCCACGACCCGGTCCGCCAGGGAACGCACGGCTTCGGGCAGGCCCCAGGCCTCGTTGCCGAACAGCCATGCTGTCGGTCCGGCCAGGTCGCCGGCGTCGTCGACGTCGTCGAGGCTCTCGGCCCCTTCGCCGGCATCGGCCGCCAGCACGGTCATCCCTGCGGCACGCGCGGCGGCGACGGCCTCGGCTGCCGGGACCCCGCCGACGAACGGCAGGTGGAACAGGCTGCCGGCGGAGGCTCGGACGCACTTGGGGTTGTACGGGTCCACCGAGGCGTCGGCGAAGACGACGGCGTCGGCACCGGCGGCGTCGGCGGCGCGCAGCACGGTGCCGGCGTTGCCCGGGTCCCGTACGGCGGCGAGGATCGGGACCAGCAGCGGGGTCCCGGCGAAGGCCTCAGCCAGGGCGACGTCCCGGAACCGGGCCACGGCGAGGATCCCCTGGGGGGTCACGGTCTGGGCGAGCGCCGCCATGACGTCCCGGCTGACGGGCGTGACGGCGAGCCCGCGGCGGGTGGCCAGGTCGGCGAGCTCGGCGGCCCGGCCGGTCAGGTCGGTCGAGGCGAACAGCTCGACGACGGCCCCGTCCTCGGCGAGTGCCTCGGCCACCGCCTGCGGCCCTTCGGCGAGGAACAGCCGGTCCTGCTCACGAAAGCTGCGCTTGGTCAGCCGGCGTGCCGCCGTGACCCGCGGACTGCGGGCCGAGGACAGCACGCCGGTGACCGGCGAGTTGCTGGTGCTGCGGGTGGCGCTGATGGTGCGTGCCGCTCTCAGGCCGCGACAGGAAGCGCGGCGCGGGCGACGCCGACCAGCACCGTGAAGGCCGCCGGGTCGGAGACGGCGATCTCGGCCAGCTGCTTGCGGTCGAGCTCGACGCCGGCTGCCTTGAGACCCTGGATGAAGCGGTTGTAGGTCAGGTCGTTGGCGCGGGCCGCAGCGTTGATGCGGGTGATCCACAGCTTGCGGAAGTCGCCCTTACGCTTGCGACGGTCCCGATAGGCATAGCCCATCGAGTGGACCATCTGCTCCTTGGCCTTGCGATAGAGCCGCGAGCGCTGGCCACGGTAACCACTGGCCCGCTCGAGGATGACCCGACGCTTCTTGTGCGCGTTGACTGCCCGCTTCACGCGTGCCACAAAGTGCTCCTTGCTGGTCGAGCCGCGGCCACCCGCCCGGTACGGGCGTCGGTGGTGGCCTCGGCGGAAAACGTCATGGGGAAGGTCCAGCCAGGGCTGGGGCTAGCGGCCGAGGAGCCGCTTGGCCTTCTTGGCATCGCCCGGGGAGAGCTCGACGTCGGCAGCAAGCCGCCGGGTCAGGGTGGACGGCTTGTGCTCCAGCAGGTGGCGCCGGTTGGCCTGCTCACGCATGAGCTTGCCGGTGCCGGTGATCTTGAACCGCTTCTTGGCACCGCTGTGCGTCTTCATCTTGGGCATCGCTGCCGTCGTCTCCTCGTGTCGAACTCGCGGTCGTGCTCAGGTCGGACCTGCGCCGGTCGGGGCGGCCGGGCGCAGGGGCGTGCAGGGTGCAGCTGTGCGGCTAGCTGGTGGTACGGGGGCCGGGCAGCTCACGTGGCCGGGGCGGAGGCCCCGGCGGTGACGGTCTCGTTGGTGCCGGTGGTGCTGGCTTTGCTGCCGGCTCGGGGACCCGGCTTGGGGGTGACCGGTGCCTTGGCCGGCGCAGGAGCGGGGGCCACCTGCTCGGGAGCCGTCGCGACCGCTGGCTCGGCGGCCGCTGGCTCGGCGGCCGGCGTCGGCGTAGCCCGGGCCGGCACGGCCGGCTTGGGCGCGGCCGGGACAGGCGTCGGGGTCGGCGTCGGGGTCGGGGTCGGCGTGCTGGCCGCGACCTCGGTGACCTCGGTGACCTCGGTGACCTCGCTGACGTCGTCGCCGCCGGAGTTCTCGGCCTCGTAGCCCTCGTAGCCCTCGTCGCCCTTGACCTTGCGGACCGGGCGGGTCTTGGCGGCGAGCTCCTTCACCACGCGGTGCGGCGCCATGACCATGGTCATGTTGCGGCCGTCCTGCTTGGCGCTGGTCTCGATGAAGCCCAGCTCCTGCACGTCGGCGGCCAGCCGCTGCAGCAGCTTGTAGCCCACCTCGGGCCGGGACTGCTCGCGGCCGCGGAACATGATCGTGACCTTGACCTTGTCACCGGCCTTGAGGAACCGGACGACGTGACCCTTCTTGGTCTCGTAGTCGTGCGGGTCGATCTTGGGCCGGAGCTTCATCTCCTTGATCACGGTGTGCGCCTGGTTGCGGC
>JAWWOM010000255.1:0-9830 GCA_033851655.1 Frankiales bacterium | reverse complement strand
GAGGTCCAGGGACCGCAGCTGCTCGAGCTGGTGCTCGGGCTGGTCGAACGGCTCTCGAGCGGCAGTCCCGTGCTCATCGTCATCGAGGACCTGCACTGGGCCGACCGATCCACCCTGGAGCTGCTGGCCTATCTTGTGCGCGCCCTGCGGGTCGTCCCTGTTGCAGTCGTCGGCACCTTCCGGTCCGACGAGCTGAACCGCCGTCATCCGCTGCGGTCGCTGCTGACGACCTGGGAAAGGTCGCGGTCCGTGCTCCGGATCGATCTGGTCCGGTTCGACCGGCAGGAGGTGGCCAGCCAGCTCGGCGCGATCCTCGGCAGCCTCCCGGAGAACACGTTGCTCGACACGGTGTTCGACCGCTCGGAGGGCAACGCCTTTCTGGTCGAGGAGCTGCTCGGCGTCGTCATGGCCGGTGGCGACCCCACCGGGCTGCCGCCGTCGCTGCGCGACGTGCTGCTGGCGAGGGTCGACGGGCTCGGCCCGGAAGCCCAGCGGCTGCTGAGGACGGCAGCGGTCGGGGGCAGATGGGTCTCCGAACAGCTGTTGCTCGCCGTCTCGGGGCTGGAGGAGGTTGCGGCCTTCACCGCTCTGCGCGAGGCCGTCGAGAACCATCTGCTCGTGGTGGACGACGCCGGGCGTGGCTACTCCTTCCGGCACACCCTGGCGCGAGACGCGGTGTACGACGACATGCTGCCGGGCGAGCGGGGGCGGCTGCACCACTCCTACGGCGAGGTGCTCAGCGCGCGACCGGAGATCGCCGGTGACGACCGAGGCGCGGTGTCCGCCGACCTCGCCCATCACTGGTACGCGGCACTGGACCTGCCCCTGGCAATGGGCGCGTCGGTCGAGGCTGCGGCGGTGGCGTCTCAGCGGTTCGCCCCTGCGGAGGCGCTGCACCACCTGGAACGGGCCCTGCAGATCTGGCCCCGGGTCGCCGACGCGCAAGCCGCCGCCGGTATGGACCAGGTCGAGGTGCTCCGGCTGGCTGCCCAGGCGGCGTTTGCCGCCGGTGAGGTGGACCGTTCGCTGGCGTTGCTCGACCAGGCGCTGACCGAGCTCGGCACCGATGAGCCGATCCGTCGCGCGATCCTGCTCGAGCGCAAATCGCAGGCCTTCAGCGCCCTGGGCATGAGCCGCGCCGGCGTGGCGGCGCTCACCGATGCCCTCAGCCTGCTGCCGGCCGAGGAGACCACCATCGCCCACGCCGTCGTGCTCTCCGCGATGGCCAACACCCTGATGCGGGTTGACGACGCGACTGCTGCGGCCTCGATGGCCCAACGAGCCGTGACCGCAGCCCAGCTCTCCGGCGCCGAGCAGAACGAGGCCGACGCACAGATCACCCTCGGGGTCGTCACCGCCCAGCTCGGCGACCTCGAAGCCGGGCTCGCGGCCGGACGGGCCGGCATCGACCGTGCGCTGGCGGCGGGGCATCCGGCCACCGCACTGCGCGGATACGTCAACCTGAGCGACTCGCTGGAGCTGTTCGGACGCAGTGCAGAAGCCGTCACGCTGGCCACCGAAGGAACCGCGCTGGCGGAGCGGGCGGGGTACAGCCGGAGCATCGGCGCGTTCCTCAGCGGCAACAAGGTCGAGTCGCTGTTCCGGCTGGGGAGGTGGGCGGAGGCCGAGCAGTTGATCACGACGACGCTCGCCGTCGAGCCGGAGGGCATCTTCGCCGCCTCCGTACTGGAGGGGCAGGGACAGATGGCGGCGCTCGCCGGCCGCTACGACGAAGCGCGTGCGGCGCTCGAGCGCACCCAACAACTGATGGGCGACAAGTCCGAGTCGCAGTTCGACAGCCCGCTGGCGTTCACCTCGGCGGAGCTGGCCCGGGCCAAAGGCGACCTGACCGGCGCGCTCGACCTGCTGCGCCCGCTCCTGCGCGACAGCCACTCCGATGCATGGTCATCCCGCTACAACTGGCCGCTCGCCTGGCTCGGGACGCGGGTCCAAGCGGACCTAGCCATCCGCGGCCGTGATCGCCGCGGGCCGGTCGAGCCGCTCGACCCGGTGTTCGAGCAGGCGGCCGCCGCGCTTCAGGTCAGCAACCCGCCGGCACAGGGCTTCCAGGCCATGTGCGCCGGCGAACGGGCCCGCTATGCCGGCGACCAAGACCCGCAACCATGGGAGGCAGCGGTCGCCATCTGGCGCGGCGTGGAACGCGCGTACGAGCTGGCCTACTGCCTGCTGCGCTTGACCGAGCTGCATGCGCTGGCCGGCAAGCGGGAGGCCGCCGAGCTCACCGTCAGCGAGGCGCACGCGCTGGCGACCCGGATCGGGGCTGCACCGTTGATCGAGCAGGCCGAGCAGCTGGCCCGCCAGGCCCGGCTGAGCCTCGGTGCTGAGCCGGCGGCCCAGGTCCCGACGCCGGACGCCCCTGAGGACAAGCTCGCCCCGTACGCCCTTACCCCGCGCGAGCTGGACGTGCTGCTGATGCTGGCCGACGGGCGATCCAACCCGGAGATCGCCAAGGAGCTGTTCATCAGCCCTAAGACGGCCAGCGTCCATGTGTCGAACATCCTCGGCAAGCTCGGGGTCAGCGGCCGGGTCGAGGCGGCCACCCTGGTTCACCGGCTCGGGCTGGCCGGCCCGCCCCGCTGACCACGACCGGCTTAGCCGTCCCGGGCCACCGGCTAAGCCGACCGGGAAACCAGCCCCGACAGGTAAGCAAACGGGTGTCGCGAAATACGGCGACAGCCCAATGTCGGACCGGCTGCTTACTGCGAGCCTCAATCTGTCGGCAAATCCCGAGAGACGCGAGGCCAGCCATGATCAATCCCGTGATGCGGCAGCAGAGCTTCCGCCGGTTGCTGGCCGCCCTGGCGGTCTCGCAGCTCGGTGACTGGCTGTACAACGTGGCGCTGCTCGCCCTGGTCTACGACCGGACGCACTCGGCCACCTGGGTGAGCCTCACCACCGCCGCTCGGGTGGTGCCGATCGTGGTGCTGGGGCCGATCGGCGGCCTGCTGGCCGACAAGTTCGACCGGCGGCTGATCATGATCGGCTCGGACGCCGTTCGCGCCGCGACGATGGTCGGGCTGGCAGCGGTCGCCGCCTGGCAGCTCCCGGTCGTCCTCGCTCCGGCGCTCGCCGCGCTCGCCACGGCAGCGGCCAGCCCGCACCCGGCCTGCGCGGCCGCGACCATCCCGCGGCTGGTGGCCAAGGAGCAGCTCCAGGCCGCGAACGCGATCCGCGCTGCAGTCGGGCCGCTGGCGATCATCGTGGGTCCGGCGCTCGGTGCCCTGCTGCTGGTGCTCGGCGACACCACCCTGGCCTTCGAGCTGAACGCCGCGACCTTCGTCGCCTCAGCGCTGCTCACCGCCACCATCTCCGGCCCTGCGGTGTTCCGGCCGGCGGCCCAGTCGGAGGAGCAGCTCGGCTGGTGGCCGGCGGTCACCATCGGAGCCAGGGAGCTGCTCAGGCACCGCGATGCCGCCAAGCTCGTGGGCGCCGACATCATGTGCAGCCTGGTCTACGGCGTCGAGACCGTCCTGCTCATCCTGGTCAGCCGCAAGCTGGGCTGGCAGGACGCGGGCTACGGGCTGCTGCTGACCGGCACCGGGCTGGGTGGCCTGCTGGGCACGGTCCTGATCGGCCGGCTGGTCAGGAAGCTCGGCCAGTCCAGGGTCATCGTGGCGTCGCTGCTGCTGGTGAGCGCGTCGCTGCCACTGATGGCGCTGGCGCCCCTGCTCGGCGCCGCGATGATGCTGACCGTGCTGAACGGCGCGGGCGCCATCATCGTCGAGGTCTGCACGGAGACCGCACTGCAGGCAGAGCTGCCCGAAGAGGTCTTCGCCCGCGCCTACGGCTTCGCGTTCCCGGCCTCGGTCACCGGCATCGTGGTCGGCTCCCTGATCGCGGCCCCGGCGGCGCAGCTGTTCGGGCTGACCGGCAGCTTCACCCTGACCTGCGCCCTGGTGGCCTGCTACGCGCTGTGGCTGCACGCCTCCAGTGCCCGCGCGAAGGTACGTGACCTCACCGCTGTCCCCAGCCTTGCTGCTGCGGCCTGAGTGGTCGGAAACCCTTGCACCGCAAGGGAGTCAGCGGCGGAAAGGAAGCCGCCAGCGCAGCCCGCCCTGCCGGTTGAGGATGCTGAGCAGCACCCCCAGGACGCCGAGGAGCGACGCAGCCGCGGAGACGGCCCCGGCCGTCGAGGTCCGCGCCGGAACCGTCACCGCCAGCAGCGTGCCGAAGGCAGCGACCGTCACGGCGGCGCTGAGCAGCAGCAACCGGCTCCGCCGGACCACGGACCGGGCGTACGGGCGCAGCGCCGCCGGGATCCGGCGCAGGCTCCAGGCCGCCCCCGCGATGGCGAGCGCAGCGACCACGCCGACGACCGTGAACCTGGCGGGCCGGCCCATCGCCGCGTGCGCACCGCCGAACAGGTGCCCGCCGATGACCTGCCGGGTCCCGTACGCGGCGAGGAAGACGAACCACTGCGCGCGGTAGAGAACGGCCCTGACCACCACATCGACGTTGCGCCGCGCAACCTCCTGCTGGGGCTCGCTACGGATCGCGGCCGAGAAGCCGTGCAGGGCCCCGTCCAGGTCGTGCCGGCGGAGCTGCACGACGGCGAGGTTGTTCAGCGCCGAGTGGTGCTCAGGCTGCAGGGAGAGTACGTGCCTGAAGGCACGCTCGGCGGTCTCCAGGTCACCTTGGCGCAGCGCGACCAGTCCCATTGCCGAGTGAGCATCGGGCTCGTTCGGCGCCAGCCCGACCGCATGACCGGCAGCCTGCCTGGCCAGCCCGAGGTCGCCGCCTGAGGCGCTCAGGGTCGCCGCGAACCGGGCGTGCCCCTGCCAGACGTTGGGGGCGAGCCGGACTGCCTCCCCCGCCGCGCGGACGGCCTCGTCATGCCGGCCCAGGGACTCGAGGGCGTGGCTGGCCAACCGGTGCGGCCAGTCGTTGTCCGGCGCCAGCGCCGCGGCACGACCGGCGGCTTCGAGTGCCTCGGGGTCGCGGTCCAGGCGCAGGTTGGCCAGCGACAGCCGGCACCAGACGTCGCTGCTGACGGCGGCCCCCGGGTCGCTGGCCAGCAACCGGCGCAACCCGCTGACCGCTTCGTCGTAGCGGCCGAGGTCGATCAGGGCGTCGATGCGGCTGAGCTCGGTCACACCAGCTTCTGCTTCTTGAGGTAGGCCACCAGGTCGTCGTACTCGCCGCTCTCGTTGCCGAACATCGCCACGTTGCGAGCCAGCTGCAACCAGGCGCCGGTCGAGGGCCGGATCTCCTTGAGCGCCGCCTCGAGGTCGGCCTGCCCGATCATCCGGATCTGGCCGGTCCGCGCGGAGTCGAGCATCGCCCGCTCGGCGGCGCCCTCGCACAGATGGGCGAGGTCGGCGCCGGAGAACCCGTCGGTGACCTTGGCGATCTTGCGCGCGTCGACACCGGCGACCGGGCGATCGCGCAGGTGCAGCTTGAGGATCGCCTCGCGGGCCGCCTGGTCCGGCGGCAGCACCAGCAGCGTCCGGTCGAAGCGCCCGGGCCGGCGCAGCGCTGAGTCGACGTCCCAGGGGTGGTTGGTCGCGCCGAGGACGAAGACGCCCTCGTTGCCGGCGTGCACGTCGTCGAGCTCGACCAGCAGCTGGTTGACCACCTGCCGCAGCGCGGAGTTGCGGAGCTGGCTGCGCTTCTGGCCGATGGCGTCGACCTCGTCCAGAAACAGCACGCACGGGGCGTTGGCCCGTACGGTCTCGAACAGCGCGTGCAGGTTCTTCTCGCTGTTCCCGATGTACATGTCGAGCACGTCGGCCAGGGTCACCGCGACGAAGCGCGCACCCAGCTCGCCGGCCACCGCCCGGGCGATGTAGGTCTTGCCGCAGCCGGGAGGCCCGTACAGGAGCAGCCCGCCGCGCAGCGACTTGCCGTAGAGCTTGCGCAGCTCCGGGTTGCGCATCGGGGCGAGGAACGCCGCCTCGAGCCGGGCCTTGACGTCCTCCATGCCGGCGACGTCGGCGAGGGACATGCCGGCCGCCTCGACGTCGTACAGCTGCGCCCCGGGGACCGGCCCATCGTCCTCGACGAACATCGGCGGTACGAGGTCACCGAGCTCGGCCTCCGCCTGGCCCCAGTCGAAGGCCGGGGCCACAGCCGCGGGCGGCGGCAGGGGCGGCTCCGCGGGCGGCGAGGGCGGCGGCGCTGTCGGTGCCGGCCCGGCCAGCCGGCGCATCAGGGACATCGCGCGGGCCGAGCCAGGGTCCCTGGCGAGCACCGCCGAGAGCTGCAGCAGCGCGGCCGACGGGTCACCCGACTCGGCCAGCAGCTCGGCGACGTGCAGACGCAGCGGCACGTCGTCGGGGGCGGCGTCGACGGCGGCGAGCAGGCTGGCGATCAACGGCGAGTGCTCGGCCAACGGGACCCTTTCCGGCGTACGGGTCTCCAGCATGACTCATCCCCGCGGGCTGCCCGCCTCGGAGCGGTCGGGTCAGGGACCGGGCGGTGCGACGGCGAGCCCGCCGATGAGCACCTCCGCAACGGCCTCGGCGTGGGCGGCGATGTCCTGGGCGTCCGGCTGCGCCGGCGCCCCGAGCAGCGCAGCCTCGACCGGACCGGCGAAGATCGCGCCCCCGCCGACGGTGACCAGGTAGTGCAGCGTGGCGTAGGGGACGGGGCGGATGCGTCCGGCCGCGGCGAGCCGGTCGAGGAGGCGTTCGACCCCGGGCCGCAGCGGGTTGACGAAGCGGTCGACCACGAAGCGCACGCGCGGGCTGTCGATCGCTCCTTCGTGGCTCATGATCCGCAGCACCTGAGGCTGCGCAGCCGAGAAGAGCACCTGCCGGACAACTGCCCGCCGGAGGGCTTCGAGGTCATCGAGCTCGGGGGTCTCCGCGACCTCGCGCCAGGTGTGCTCCGCCTGGACGAGGGCATGCTCCATCGCCGCGAACCACAGGCCCTGCTTGGACCCGAAGCGAGCGGTGAGCAGGGCATGGCTCACGCCGAGGCGCCGGCTCAGCTCCCGTACGGAGGTCCCCTCGTAGCCGGTCTCGGCGAACGCGTCCAGTGCGGCCTGCAGCAGCGGCGCCAGCTCCAGTTCCTCGCCGGCCCGTGGGCGTCCGCGCCCTCGCGGGACCGTTGCCCGCTCGGCCATGCCGCCACCTCCTGTTGCCTCGGTCGGAAAGGGGTCGCATACTGGGCTCAGGTCAATAATAGACACTTGGTAACTTAGTCTGCCGGAGTCCGTTCGGAAAGGAGCGTGACCCATGTCCCGCACCAGCGCTGCACCCGTGCCCGCTCGTCTGGGCAGCACCCCCGACGCCTATGAACGACTCGGGCTCGACCCCCGCGTGATCAAGGCGCCGGAGGACGGGATGCGCACCGACGGTTCCCGCGGCACGTACGAGTGGTGGTACTTCGACGCCCACCTCGACGATGGCGCCAAGCTCGTCGTGGTCTTCCTGACCAAGGACTTCACCGACCTGAACAAGCCGCTCAGCCCGCTCATCCGGATCGACCTGACCCTGCCCGACGGCACCGCGGTGCACAAGATCGTGGACCTGCCGGCCGAGACGTTCTCCGCCTCCACGGAGGCCTGCGAGGTCCGGATGGGCGACAACCTGTTCGCAGGTGACCTGCACAGCTACACCATCCGGGCCCGGTTGGACGATCTCGAGGTCGACATCGCGCTGACCGGGCAGGTGCCCGCCTGGCGCCCCGAGACGGGCTACTGGTTCTTCGGTGAGCAGGACGAGCACTACTTCGCCTGGCTCCCGTCGGTGCCGCAGGGCAGTGTCGAGGCGACCTACCGGGTGGGCGGGATCGGCGGCACCACCACGGGCGTCGGCTACCACGACCACAACTGGGGCAACGCGTCGATGCTGGACCTCATGCACCACTGGTACTGGGCGCGCGGCGCGGCCGGCCCGTACTCCGTGATCGCCTCCTACATCACCGCCCAGAAGCGCTACGGCTACGCCGCACTCCCGGTGTTCATGCTGGCTCGGGACGGCGCCCTGATCGCGGACGACGGCGGCAAGGTCACCTTCGAGGAGCTCGGCCGATACACGGACACGGCGACCGGCAAACCCGTGGCCAACCTCACCCGCTACACCTACACCGAGGGCGACCGGCGCTACGTCGTCACCTTCACCCGGCACTCCGACCTCGCCTCGAACCGGTTCATCGACGAGCTACATGGGCCCAAGAAGGCAGCGGCCAGGCTCGTCCGGTTCGACGGCGCCTACCTGCGGTTCGCCGGTGAGCTGCGGGTCGAGCGCTTCGAGGGCGAGCTGCTGGTGGAGAGCCACACCGACGAGGCGCTGTGGGAGCTGATGTACTTCGGCAAGGCCCGGCCCTGAGTCGAAACCGGCTCGCATCCACCACCTGAACCGACGACGATGGGCTGATGGACCTCAAGCCGGTCAACCTGCACGACGCCCTTGCCACGTTCGACGAGATCTACAGCCCGCGGATCGTGACCCGGATGAACGACTACGACGTCCGGATAGCGCACGCCCTCGGCGACCATCTGTGGCACGTCCACGAGGACACCGACGAGTTCTTCCTCGTACTCGACGGCCAGTTCGACGTCGCGGTCAGGGACGCCGACGGGACCGAGACCACGGTGGTCCTGCGTACGGGGGACACGTTCGTCGTCCCCAAGGGTGTCGAGCACAAGCCGTCCTCGCCGGGGGCCTCGGTCCTGATGTTCGAGCCGGCGGGGACGCTCAGCACCGGCGACCGGCACGAGGGCGAGATCCCGGACAACGTCGACAGCACCGCCGGACACGCGCTCGGCTGACGCTGCCACCTGCCGCAAGTGGCGCGAAACGCCGAGCGACACGCCACAACTCTCGCCACCTGGCGGAAGGTTTGTCGGGGGGTCAGCGGGTGGTGATCAGGGCGGTGGCGATGGCCGCGAGTCCTTCGCCGCGGCCGGTGAGCCCGAGCCCGTCACTCGTCGTCCCCGAGAGGCTGACCGGCCCCCCGAGCACCTGGGCCAGCAGGGTTTCGGCCTCGGTACGGCGCGAGCCGATCCGCGGTGAGTTGCCGATCAGCTGTACGGCGACGTTGCCGACCAGCCAGCCGGCGGCCTCGAGCCGGAGCACCGTCTCGACCAGGAAGCTGATCCCGGACGCACCGGCCCAGGCGGGCTCCGCCGTACCGAAGTTGGACCCGAGGTCGCCCAGGCCGGCCGCGGAGAGCAGCGCGTCGCACATCGCATGGGCCACGACGTCGCCGTCGGAGTGACCGGCCAGTCCGGCCTCGGCGTCGGGCCAGTGCAGACCGGCCAGCCACAGCTCGCGGCCAGGCTCGAGCGGGTGCACGTCGACGCCGATGCCGACCCGCGGCAGGTCAGCGGACACCGGCCGCCCTCCGCCTGGCAAGGACCGCCTCGGCCAGCACCAGGTCCAGCGGGCGGGTGACCTTGAACGCCTCGTCGTCCCCGGCGATCAGCAGCACCGGCACACCGAGCGCCTCCACCATGCCGGCGTCGTCGGTCACCGGGCCGGCTGTCGCCGCAGCGTGGGCCCGTACGAGCACCTCACGTCGGAATCCCTGCGGCGTCTGGATCGCCCGCAGCTCGTCGCGGCGCAGCGTCTCGACCACCCGACCCGCCGCGTCGGCCCGCTTGACCGTGTCGGCCAGCGGCAGGCACGGCACGACGGCCGGGGACCCGGCGCACACCGCAGCCGCAACCGCATCGACCAGCTCGGACGGGACCAGCGGGCGGGCGGCGTCATGGACCAGCACCACCGACACGTCGTCGGGCAGCGCCTGCAGAGCGATCCGTACGGAGTCCTGCCGGGTCCGGCCACCGGGCACCACGAGCAGCTCGGCCGGGCCGGTGAGGTGGACATCGAGCAGCGACTGGACCTCGGCCACGTCGTCAG
>JAWWOM010000101.1:0-5578 GCA_033851655.1 Frankiales bacterium | reverse complement strand
CCGTTGCGGGGGCCAGAGACGGGCAGGATGCCCTAGATCGGCGCGAGGCTTGGTGGGGCTTCGAACGGACCCAGCCTATGCGGTGATGCCGGCGGCCGACTCGACCACGTCCCCCAGCTTGCGGCGCAGCGCCTCGTAGAACACGTTCAGCGGGAACTCGTCCGGCAGCACCTCGTCAACCATCTTGCGCGGCTCGTCCTGGCTGGGCAGCGCATTGACCCCCTGAGCCCACACCGAGGCGGGATGCACTGGTACGTAACGGGAGACGAACTCGTGAGCTGCCATCCAGTGGCCGACCTTGGAGCGGTCGATGCCGTCGTGGTAGAGCTTCTCGACCTCGAGGCACAGGTCGGTGACCGCCCCCGGCAACCGGGTCCAGTCGAGGGACAGCGCGTTGTCGGTCCAGTGCAGCACGTCGGCCCGGTGCAGGTAGGAGAACAGCAGCTGACCACCGAGGCCATCGTAGTTGCGCACCCGGTTGCCGGTGATGGGGAACCGGAACAGCCGGTCGAAGACGATCGCGTAGCGGACCAGCCGCGCGTACGGGACCCCGTCCGCCTCCAGAGTGAGCGCCGAGCGGAACGCGTTGAGGTCACAGCGCAGCTCCTCCAGCGCGTACATCCAGAACGGCATCCGCTGCTTGATCATGAACGGGTCGAACGGCAGGTCGCCATGGCTGTGCGTCCGGTCGTGCACCAGGTCCCACAGGGCGAACGTGCCCATCGCCAGGTCCTGGTTGCCGAGCAGCCGGGCGGCGTCGGGCGGCACGGCCAGCCGCAGCGTCTCGGCGGCCGCGCTGCTCACGGTACGGAACCGGGCCGCCTCGCGGTCGCAGAAGATGGCACCCCAGCGGAAGCGCGGAACCTCCCGTACGGCAACGGTTTCCGGGAACAGAACGGCCGAGTGGGTGGCGTAGCCCTCGGTGAAGTCGAGGAACGTGATCGGCACGAACATCGCGTTGTCATAGCCGCCGCGCTCGACCTCGGCCAGCCACGACGGCCACATCACCCGGATCAGCAAGGCCTCGAGGTTGCGGTCGGGGTTGCCGTTCTGGGTGTACATCGGGAACAGCACCAGGTGCTCCCGGCCATCCACCCGTTGCAGGTCCGGCCGGAACTCGAGCAGGGAGTCGAGGAAGTCCGGGACGCCGAAGTCTTCGGCGGCCCAGCGGGAGAGGTCGCTGCGCACCTGCGTCAGATAGGCCGAGTCGTACGGGAACCGCGGCTCGAGAGCGCCGAGGCAGCCGACGATCTGGCCGATGAGCAGCCGGGCGGCCCCGAGGTCGAGCAGTGCCGGGTCGATCGACCCGTCCTTGACCTGGCCGGCCCGCACCGCGCTGACGGCGGTCTTCAACGACAGCCAGGCCGGGTCGTCCGCGACGACTGTCGCGTCCGCGTGCTGCTCCGGCGTGCGCTGGTCGATGCGCCCGCCGGCGACCCAGGCGACCGTGTTGGCCCACAGCTCCCGGTGCTGGTAGTCGGCGATCGAGTCGTCCCCGAACAGGTCGGAGTCGGCGAACACCGCCACCCGCCCGGCGCCCGGCTCGACGGTGACCGCCAGCGGCAGCCCGGCGGGGTCGGCCGTGGGCGAGGTGCGGGCGAGCACCTGCGCATCGGCGGCCTCGATGACGCCGGCGCGGTAGAAGCAGGCGCCGGCGACCCCGGCCAGGATGTCCTCCGTGGCGAGCACGGGGTGGGGCACCAGGTCGGCGAGCACCCAGGTCGCGACGCCGTTGTGGTTGTGCAGGTCCTGCACCGTCGTCGTGATGATCCGCACGCCGAACCGGCCGAGCAGCTCGTTGAGGTTGTTGCCGTACTTGTCCTGGTCGCACTCGCCGAGCACGATCAGTCCGCCGCCGCCCAGCACGAACCGCTCCACCGCCGTGATCTCGTCCTGGGTCAGCAGCGGCGTCCCGATCCAGGTGGTCCGCTCCCACTGCGGGTCGGACGGGTGTGCCAGCACCAGCACGTCGTACGTGGCCAGCGACTCGTCGGTCAGCCGCCCGCCGACCTGGGCGCTGACGTCGTGCCCGCGGTGCCGCAGCAGCTCGGCGGCCTGCTGATAGCTGGCGTCGCCCGGGTTGGCCGGGTTCATCCGCTCCGGCATGCCCGGCCGGATGCTCCACGCGTTGGCATGGCTTTCATCGAACAGCACGCTCGCAAGAATCTTCACCGTAGGACACCTGCCCGCCGTGGATCTTCCCGTACGACAGGATCATATCCACAGATCGTCCGGCAGTGCTCGCGAGGCGGCCAACCGGCTACTGCTGCGCGGTGATGGTGACGTTGCGCACGACGTGGTCATCGGTGTGCACGCTGCTGCCGGCGGTGAAGCCCGCGTAGACCTGGCTGGGCAGGGTCACGTTGAGCGACAGCTTCTGCACACCGTTGACCGACACCACGACCTTGCCGTTGCCGACCACCACGTCGATGACGTTGGTCTGCCAGCGCAGGTTGGGGATCGCGGTCGAGGTCGTCTGGTACGCGGGCAGGCCCGAGGCATTGCTGCCGGTGGCGATCCCGATGAAGTTGCCAGAGGTCTCCCCCGCATCCTGCCAGGTGTCCATGCCCACGGTGATGCCGGCAAGACCGGCGAAGCCGAGGCCACCGTCGTGCCCTCCCAGCGCCGTCGGGCCGGCCTTGCTCGCGTCGACGAGGGTGAACGTCTCGCCGTCCTGGCTGCCGCCGTTCATGATCGACTCGGTGAACGTGGCGTGGATGGCCGTGGTCGGGATCGCCGTGCCGTAGAACGACGACCCGGAGGCGTGGACCTGGCCGGCCTTGGTCAGCATCAGGTCGCTCCCCGACAGGACAGCTGTGCCGTTGCGGACCCAACCGGCGGCGGTGGGCGCCGGCAGGGTCAAGATCGTCGGCGGCGGGTTGCCGCTGCTGGGCGTCGTGATGGTGACGTCGCGCACCAGCTGCGTGTCCGTGCCGGTCCCGGTGCCGCCGGTGAAGGCGAGCAGGGCCGTGGAGCCGATGTGGCCCATCGTCGCCTTGAACGCGGTACCACCGTCGATGCTGACCGCGACCAGCTGGCCGGTCACCGTGATGTCGACGCCGTGCGTGCCCGTACGCAGGGAGCCGCCGAGCGTCTGCCAGTTGGCCCACCTGATCGCGTCGACAGCAGGAGCGTTCGCGCTGCCGTCCCCGATGCCGGCGAAGTTGCCGCTGGGGTCCGAGCCGTTCTTGTGCGTGTCCAGACCGATGGTCACGCCGGTCATCCCGCCGTAGCCCAGCGCATCGCCGGACTGGCCGATCGAGGTGGCGGAGTTCTTGGTCGGGTCGAGCAGGGTGAACGTGAGCCCGTCACCGCCGGTCCCACCATTGAGCTGGGCGGTGAAGTGGACGTGCAGGCCATTGGTCGGCACGGCCGTCGGGTAGATCGCGTCGCCGGCCTTGTTGGCGGTCGCCGGTGTCAGCACCAGGTCGGCGCCGCTCACCGCGGCCGACCCGTTGAGGTGCCACGTGGTCGGCGACGGAAGCGCCATCGTGCCCGAGGCCACACCGGAGCCGGTGAACTTCACCAGGATCGGACCCTGCCCGTCGTCACCGGTGATGGAGTACTGCTCGGCGTCCGCCCCGAGGACCGTCGGCTTGAAGGTGATCGACTGCACGATCGCGTCGCCTGGCGCCAGCTGCTGACCCTCGCTGACCGGCGTCGCCGTAGTGAACTCGTTGGACGGGGGCGCCGCCTTGGTCAGGGTGAGCTGGATGTTGCCGGTGTTGGAGATGGTGAAGGTCTTGGTCACCGACGAGCCCAGCGGGACCGCGCCGAAGTCGATCGGGTTGGGCGTGATCGACAGGTGCGCCGCGCCGGTGACCGCCGTGCCGTTGAGCGGCACAGTCACCGAGCCGGCGCTGCTGGCGACCGCCAGGGAGCCGGTCTGGTCGCCGCTGGCCGTCGGGGCAAAGCTGACCGCCACGGAGATGGACGCGCCGGCGGCGAGGGTCGAGCCGGTGGCGGGGAACCCGGTCGCCGCGAATGCCCCGGTGGGTGCTGTCGAACCGGTGATCGTCACGGCGGACGTACCGGTGTTGGCGATGGTGACGCTGGTGGTCTGGGTCGCTCCGGTCGGCACAGTCCCGAAGGCGAGCGTGGACGGAGTGGCGCCGAGCCCGCTCTGCGTGGCCGTGCCTTGCAGGTCGAACGGAACCGTCCCGCCAGAGGTGGTGAACGTGAGGCTGCCGCTGGAGCCGCCGGGAGCGGTCGGTGAGTAGCTGACAGGAACGCTCAGCGTCTGACCGGCGGAGAGGGTGACCGGCAGGGCGGGCGGGGTGTCACCGAACGGCGTTGCGGTCGAGATGCCGGTCACCGTGACCGCCCGCGCCGCGGTGACCGTGACCGTTGCCTGGGCGGTGGAGCCGACCGCGATGCTGCCGAAGTCGGTCGGCGTCCCGGTCAGCGAGGAGGTTGTGGGCCGGCCGAATCCCATGACCTTGCCGTCGCGGGTGCCGATGTAGACCCGGCCGTTGTTCGTCGACGGCGAGGTGAACTTGGCAGCGGTGCCGATCGGGAACGACCAGCGCAGGTGCAGGATCCCGTTCTGCGGCACGGCGTCGTAGGCACGCAGCACGCCGTTGGCGCCGGTCCCGCCGCTGGCGCCGACCTGCCACACGATGGCTGAGCCGGAGGTCGTGCCGTTGGAGGTCACGACCGGAGAGCCGGACGAGAACGGGTTGAGCTCGTTGGTGTGCCCGGCCGAGGTGAGGGTCGGCAGACCGGTGCCGCTGACGCCGATCTTCAGCGCCCGGATATAGCTGAAGTTCTCGAGGTCGTAGACATAGCCGCCGTCACCGCCCCACAGCGCCGGGTGCCCCCACATGCCGCCGTACGGCCCGACCGGGGCCCCGACGGAGGCATCGGTGCCACCAGGGCCCTGGGCGTTGCCGCCGAGGTTGTCCCGGTCCAGCAGGAAGATCTTGCCCTCCTTGCCGACCTGGACCAGCAGGTGCGGGTGCGAGGCGGTGCCGAACTGGTCCGGCAGCGCCATCGGGCCGCCGGAGCCGAAGTCCACGTCGTTCTGGTCGAGGTTGGAGTTGTTGCTGGGGCTGAAGAAGTCCTGGGCGGTCAGGCTTCCGTCGCCGTTGACCTGGAGCCGCACGACGGACTCGGCGAGGTTGGACGGAGGCTGGTTGCCAGGACCCGGCGCCGGCGAGAGACCGTTACCGGTGGTGAAGATGATCCGGCCGGGGCCGTCGGAGACCAGACCGGCGCCGGACTGCCAGATGCCTGCCTCGCCGTTGGCAGTCCCCGCCTCGGCCGACCACAGCGTCGACATGGCAGGCGTCGTGGTCTTGACGCCCGCGATGTAGCCGACGTACTGGCCGTAGTCGCAGTGGCTGGCGAAGCCGACGTAGACCACGCCACCGAGCAGCAGCAGGCCCGCGCGCTGGCCGGCGGTCTCGGCGTCGAAGGTCCGGGTGGGGTCGTTGCTGGCATGCCCCTGGATCTTGACCGGCCAGCCAGAGCGCTCCACGCCCGTCACCGGGTCGATGGAGTGCATGTAGATGTTGGGGTGCTGCAGGTCGGGACCGTCGTTGACCTTGGCGACGAAGAAGACCGAGCCGGTCGCGGG
>JAWWOM010000074.1:0-11869 GCA_033851655.1 Frankiales bacterium | reverse complement strand
CTGCGCCAGCAGCGGGAAGTACTCCTCCAGGGTGTCGATGCCGGTCAACAACGCGAGAGCAACCAGCAGACACCTCAGCCTGACGTCTCGCCGCACCACCCCGAGAGCCGTCCGGAGCCCTGGACCGGAACACTCCGGCGACCTGCCGGGGCGAGCCGGCTCAGGGATCCGGGCGGCCAGGACCGCCGACCAGCAGGACAAGGCGGCGCTTACCGTGATGACCCCGGCGTAGCCACCGTACGGGAACAGCAATGCCGCCAGCCCCGCCGCCGTGATCTGCCCCAGCAGCTCGGCTGCGTTCACCCGTCCGAGCAGCTTCGGGTACGAGGCCCCTGCCCCGTACGAGGTCAGGCTGTCGTAGACCAGCGCCTCCAGCGCGCCGGACACCAACGACCCTGAGATGCCCCACAGCGCGAACCCCGCGGCGAAGCCGGCGAAGTCCGGGAACACCAGCCAGGCCAGGAATCCGGCCGCCTTGACCGGCCCGGCGGCAACCAGGCAGCCGCGCCGGGAGAAGCGGTCAGCCAGCACACCGGTGGGAACTCCCGAGGCCAGGCCGGCCAGGGACCACAGCGCGAACAGCAGGGAGACCTGGTCGGCCGAAAGTCCGTGTCGGAGGAACAGCAACGCGTAGAGCGGATAGATCGGGAGCGCGTCCGACACCAGCGCCCAGGCGAGCGTTCGCCGGGCGAGCAGGTCGGCTTCAGCCGGACGGGGCAGGCGATGTCAGCGTCAAAGGAAGGGCATGTCGGCAAGATACGCCAGCTGGGCTCGCACTGTCGCCTCGGTAGCCGACCTCAGGCCGGGATCGACGTCGGCGTAGACGATCTCGGCCACCTGCTCGGCGGTCTGCGCCCCCGCCCCGAGCGCCCGGCGGACCTGGTCGAGCCGGTCCGCGCGGTGGGCCACAGCCCGGTCGAGGGCTTCGAGCGCCGACCCGCCGGCCGGCCCGTGACCGGGCAGCAGGACCGTGGATCCGGTGCTCCGCTGGGCCAGCCGGCGCAGTGAGGCGAGGTAGTCGGCCAGCCGGCCGTCGGGGTGGGCGACCATGCTCGAGCCGCGCCCGAGCACGGTGTCACCGGTCAGCAACATCGGCTGGCTGCCGTCCACGGCGAAGCAGACGCTGTCCCCGGTGTGCCCGGGCGTGACGAGCACCGTCACCGTCGGCAGCCCCTCGACGTCAAGCCGCGCCTCGTCCTGCAAGGACTCAGATCGCCTGCACAGCAGGGGATCTCGCGCAGCCACCGGGGCACCGGTCCGGTGCGAGAGCAGCGCGGCGGACTGGGCATGGTCGGCGTGGCCGTGAGTGAGCAGGATGAGCAGCACCCGCCCGTATGAGGTGAGCTGGTCGAGGTGCTGCCGCAGATCCGGTCCTGGGTCGACGACGACCACGCCGGCATCGCCTCGCAGCACCCAGGAGTTGGTGCCCTCGAGGGTCATCGGCCCTGGGTTGTCCGCCCGGACGAGGGTCGCGTACGACGGCAGGCTGATCACCCCACGAGTCTCCCTTGGTCCGGCTCGCCGTGAATGTCGTCCGCAAAGTATCTGTGGATCACCTGTCCACTCTGTGGCTGTGCGCTGATAGCGTGCGCCAAGGTGACCACGAGCGTCCACGACGAGGAGATCGACGCCATGACGAGCCGTTCACAACGTTGGATGACGGCCGCGGCCGTCACTGCCCTGACCGCGTCGACGGCGGTCGCCGGGCTGGCTGCGCCCGCGCAGGCAGCCAAGGCCAAGGCAGCGGTGTGGACCAGGCTCTCCGCCGGGTCCGGTGTCGGCATCAGCTCCCAGGCACGGGTCGTCCGCTGGCAGGGCAAGCTCATCGTGGTCTGGCCGCAGGACACGGACAGCGGGCACACCTCGATCCGCAGTCGGATCCTCAGCTCCGCCGCCAAGCCGGTCGGCGGCGTCAGCGATGTCGTCACCTCCTGGTCATCGGTGACCTCGGACCCGGACGTGCTGCTCCTCGGTGGCGTGCCGACGGTGGCCTTCGGCGGCCTGCGCACCACCGACAGCACGGACCCGTACACCGGACCGATGGCCTACGCCCAGGCAGCTGACGCCACATCCTGGGCGCTCGGCGCGGGCTCCCTGACACAGAACCACTCGGCGTACGGCGACTACGGGTACGGCGTGGTCGACAACGGAGCGGGCCAGCCGGTCTCAGCCGGCGCCTACTCCAGCAGCGACCACGTGACCGTTCACTACGGCATCGACCCCTCCGTGCCGGCAGCGGCCCCCGACCTGCAGACCCTCGGTACGGGTGAGGCCCAGGCCGTCAACGTGGCGCGGGACTCCAAGACCGGTGCCATCTACTCCCTCTGGTACTCCGGAGTCAGCGACCCCGCCCAGCAGGGTGTCCACTCGGCCCAGGTCTGGCCGAGCGTGGGGGCTCCGTCCGGCCCGGCTCCGCTGTCCACGGTCAACTTCGATGGTGGCAAGGCTTCGGTGAACCCCAGCCAGAACGTGGCCGTCGCCGGCCGGGTCGGCGGTGGGGTCTGGGCCGCCTACGCGTCGGGTTACCCGAGCCCCAGCAAGCTGGTGCTGTGGAACGTCGAGACCGGCAGGACCCTGACTCTCAGGACCAGCTCCGCGATCCAGTACACCGGCATCAGCGCCGCGCCCGGCGGCCGGATGTGGGTGTGGTGGATCCAGGGCTCGACGCTGTACGCGACCCGGACCAACCCGTCGGTGACCAGGTTCGGCGTCGTCCGCTCGGTGGACTCGCCGGCCGCGCCCGGCGAGTCGCCCACCCGGACCTCGGGTGACGGTGCGCTCGGCCCGCTGGACGCGGTCATCAACGTGGTCGGCAAGGTCAAGGACGCGTCCGGCAACTACCTGGGCGAGATCGACTCGACCCGGATCCTCGAGGGGCTGCACGTCGCGGTCTCGCCGGCCAAGGTCTCGTACGCCAGGGGCGGCACGGTCGTGGTCAGCGTGAGCGATGCCGGCGTTCCGGTGAGCGGGGTCTCGGTCAAGGTCGGCTCGGCGGTCAAGGTCACCAACGCCAAGGGCCGGGTCTCCTTCGCCGTGCCGGCGCACGCGGCCAACGGCGTCCACGCGGTGACCGCCTCCGGCACCGGCTGGTGGCCGGGCGCCTCGTCGTTCAAGGTGGGCTGAGGCCAGGGGGACGAGCTCAGTCCAGCGTGACCAGGCTGACGTGGTCGTCGTTCGGCAGTCGCCCCCCGGCAACGGCGGTGACCTGCAGCCTGGTCAGGTCCGCGTGCCCCGAGAGCACCGTCGCGAAGGCCGTGTCGGCAGCGTCCCTGCCGGTCGCGATGCGGACCAGGCTGGGCCGCGGGGCCAGCCGGGTCGCGTCCCAGACCTGCCACCGGCCGTCGATGTCGGCCTCGACCACCGCGTGCAGGTCCATCGGCATCAGGCCCGGCGCATAGACCCCGCTCACCCGGGCCGGCACATCGACGGCCCGGCACAGCGCCGCCACCAGGTGCGCGAAGTCCCGGCACACCCCCTGACCGGTGACGAGGGTGTCGACGGCGTCGGTGGTCCCCGTACTGCTGCCGGAGAGGTAGCGGATGTGCCGGTTGACGTAGGCGCAGATGCTCCTGACCTTGTCCAACGACGTCGACTCCTGGCCGAACCGGCTGCCGGCAAATCCGGACAGCCGGTCCGAGGGGCAGTAGCGGCTCGGCCGCAGGGCATCGACCCGGTCCCGCAAGGTCACGACCTGTGCCTCACCGACCGGCGCCCGGGCCACCTCGGCCTCGTACACGACGACCAGCTGGCCCGGCTCCGCGCGCAACACGTGCTGGCGGCCGCCCGCAGCACCTGGCAGCTCCTGGTACGGGATCAGGTCGCCGTCGATGCTGGCGGAGAAGAGCTCCTGGAGCACCAGGTCGTCGGGTCCGGCAGCCGCGACCTGCAGCACGATCTCGGCGGGGGTCGTCACCGTCAGTCCTAGGGCGCAACGCACCTGGTTGGGCTCGCGGTTGCTGACGGTCAAGCGGAACCTCCGGCCGATGCTGTGTTTCGCAACAGTAGCGACCCGCCTGGCCGTTTCCTCGACGGCTACTGGCGGTGGCCGAACAGCCTGCCGGTGACGCTGCGGCGGGAAGTCGCCACGAGGATGGTGCCGGTCGCGACCATGAACGCCGTCACCAGCAGCAGCCGTTCGGCGTTGAACCCGGTGAACGGCAGGCTGGCCGGGATGCCCGGGGGCTGGAACGGCGGCGGCGAACCGTGCACGGGCGGCGGGGGCACGTGGCTCCCGTACACCGTTGCCTGGTAGGCAGCAGCGCCGACCTGACCGAACGGGTCGACGACGCCGAAGGTGACCGCCGGCGCCGTGCCGGTCCAGCCGGCGACCGGCCGGAAGGTGATCACGCCGGTCGTCTTGTCCAGGCTGTACGAGCCCTTGCCCGTCACCTCGACGTGCGAGACGGCGTGTCCCTTGGCGTCGATCAGGGTGACGGTGTCCCCGTGCGGCAGCGTCACGGTGGTCCGCTGCGCGCTGTCGACCGGGCCACTCGTGCTGTGGTTCACGACGTGCGGCGGCTTCGGCGGCACGACGACGGCCCGGTAGCTGCCGGTGTCGCTCTGCCCTGCCGTATCGGTGATCCGGTAGCGCACCGGGTCTGCGGTCCCCGCAAAGGTCGGCAGCGGCGTGAAGGTGATGACGCCGGTGGCCGGGTCCAGGCTGTACGTGCCTTCCCCCGGCTCGACCACCCTGGTCACCGGGTTGCCACTGTTGTCCAGCAACGTGATGGTGCTCCCGCCGGGACGGGACACCTGGGTCCGCTGCGGCTGGCGGACCGGGCCGCTGGTGGTCAGCGCGACCGCCACCGGGCCGACGGTGAACCCGGTCGCCGCCGTGGCAGGACCAAACCCGGCGTCGCCGGAATAGCTTGCCACGACGGGATAGTCGCCGGTCGCCAAGGTGATCGCGGTCGGGCAGCTGGTAGCCGAGCCGAGGGTCACGGTGCACAGGACCACTCCGCCGGAGCTGAACACCACCGTCCCGGTCGCCCCGGTCGGGAGGCCGGCAAAGGTGAGCACTGTTCCGGTGCCGTGGGGTACGGCCGGCGGGGTGGCGGCCGCAGTGAACCCGGCCGCCGCGCGCACCACGGTGAACGTGGTGGCAGCAGAAGCCGCGCTGTGGTGGACGTCACCGGAGTAGGTCACGTCGACGGAATAGCCGGCCGGCATGAGTCCGGCCGGTGCGCCACAGCTGGTGGCCGGCAGGGTGGCCGTGCACAGCTGGACGCCGCCGCTGGCGAAGGTGATCGTGCCCGTGGCAGCCGCCGGGGTGCCCACAGCCGTCAGGACGACCTGGCTCCCGTACGGGGCCTTGGCGGGCGTCGCGGAGGCGGTGATCGACACCGGCGCCGTGGTGACGGTGAACGAGGTGGTGGCAGTGGCCGGTGAGTGGTTGGTGTCGCCGCTGTAGGTGGCGTCCACCGGGTACGGGCCCGGGTCGAGCGTGCTCGGCGTCGCGCACGAGGTGGCGGAGCCGATGGTCACCGCGCATAGCGTCGTGGGGCCGGTGCTGAAGGTGACCGTCCCGGTCGCCGAAGCCGGCAGGCCGGAGGGCACCAGGGCGACGGCATTGCCGAAGCTGACCGTCGAGGGGATCGCCACAGCGGTGAGCGAGACCGGGGCCGCGGCGACCGAGAATGCCGTGGTGGCAGACGATCCGGCCCAGTTGCCGTCACCGCTGTACGCAGCCGTCACGGGATAGCTGCCGGCGGTCAGGGTCGGCGGGGTGGTGCAGCCGCTGGTCAGCTGGACGTTGACCGTGCACAGCGCCGTGGTGCCGGTGCTGAACGTCACCGAGCCGGTGGCCGACGCCGGCAGGTTGCCCCACGTCAGCGTGACCGGGCCGCCGTAGGAGGCTGCGGCCGGGGTCGCCGTCGCGCTGACGGCTGTCGGGGCCTGGCCGACCGAGAACGCGGTCGGTGCCGTGGTGCCGAGGTGGTCCAGGTCGCCGGAGTAGGTCGCCACGACCGGATAGCTCGCGGGCACGAGGGAGCTGCTCGTCGTGCAGCTCGTCGCCGGCAGGGTGGCCGTACACAGTGTGGTGCCGCCGGAGTCGAACGAGACCGTTCCGCCCGCGCTCACCGGAAGGCCGGCGCCGGTGAGGACAACGCCGTTCCCGTACGGGACGCTGCTCGGCGTGGCCGACGCCGTCATGGTCACCGGTGCCTGCGTGATGGTGAACGACGTGTTCGTCGAGGAAGCCTGGTAGGAGGGGTCGCCGGGGTAGTCGACGGTGACCGGATAGCTGCTCGGGTCCAGCCCGGCGCCGGTCAGACAGCTTGTGGCGGGCAGCGTGGCCGTACAGAACGTCAAGCCGCCCTGGTGGAACGTCACGATGCCGGTGGCTCCTGCCGGCAGGCCGCTGTCGGACAGCGTCACCGCCGTCCCGTACGGGGCGGAGGCTGGCGTCGCCGATGCGCTGAACGGCGCCGGGGCGCGTACGACGCTGAAGCTGGTCGTCGCTGTCGACGCGGCAAAGTTGCCGTCACCGGAGTAGTGCCCGGACACCGGATAGCCGCCGACCGGCGTCGAAGCCGGGGCCTGGCAGCTGGTGCCCGAACCGAGCGCGACCGAGCACAACGTCGTTGCGCCTGACGTGAACACGACGTTGCCGGTCGCGGCGGGCGGGAGGCCGGCCGGCGTCAGCGTCACCGCCGTGCCGAAGTCAGCGACCGTGGGCGAGGCGGAGATCGCGAACACCGTGGTGGCAAGGCCGACCGTGAAGCTCGTGGTGGTCGCCGAGCCCTGGTGGTTGCCGTCGCCGGAGTAGACCACGTCGATGGTGTGGTTGCCCGGCGGCAGGCTGCTGTTCTGGCAGCTGGTCGTGGAGCCGACGACCACCGTGCAGAGCAGCGTGCCGCCGTTGCTGAAGGTCACCGTCCCCGTGGCGCCGGCCGGCAGTCCGCCCGGAGTCAGGGTGACGGGATCGCCGAACAACACAGCGCCCGGGGTGGACGACGCGGTCACGCTGGTGGGCGCGGGGACCACGTCCAAGCCGAAGCTCACCGTAGAGCCGGCGTAGTTGGCGTCACCGGGATAGCTCACGCTGACCGGATAGTGTCCGGTGACCAGGGTCGGGGACACCACGCAGCTGGTGGCCGGTAGCGTCGCCGTGCACAGGATCGTCGGGCCGGACTTGAGCGTGACCACGCCGGTGGCGTCCCCCGGCAGGCTGCCGACGGACAGCGTGATCGGGGTGCCGTACACAGCGGGCGTCGGCCCTGAGCCGGTCACGTTGGTGGACGCCTGGGTCACGGTGAATGCCGTGGTACCAGCAGATCCGGCATAGTGCAGGTCGCCGGAGTAGGCCGCGGTCACCGGGTAGCCGGCGGGGGCCAGGGTCGAGGAGGTGTCGCAGCTGCTGGCGGTGGCGACGTCGACCGTGCACAGCGTGGTCGACCCGCTGACGAAGGTCACGGTGCCGGTCGCTCCGGCCGGGAGGCCGCCCTCGGTGAGGGTGACCTGCGTGCCGTACGGGGCCGGTGTGGGCGCAGCCGTCACAACCAGCGTGGTGGCTGCGCTGCCGACCACGAAGCTGGTGGCGGCGGTCGACCCGTTGTGGGCGGAGTCTCCCGAGTAGCTCGCGCTCACCGGATAGCTGCCGACCGCCAGCGTCGCCGGTGTGTTGCAGGAGCTGTCCAGTGCCACGTCCACGGTGCACAGCGTCAGGCTGCCCGAGGTGAACGTGACCGTGCCGGTCGCGCCGGGAGGCAGGTTGCCCTCGGCCAGGGTGACGGCGGTCCCGTACGAGACCGACGACGGTGTGGCAGCTGCGGTGAGCGACGACCCGGCCTTGGTGACCGAGAAGCTCGTGGTGTCAGACGATCCGGCGTGGTCGGTGTCGCCGGCATAGCTGCCGGTCACGGTGTATCCGCCAGGCGCGAGGCTGGACGAGGTGGCGCAGGTCGTAGTCACCGCGACGTCGACGGTGCACAGCGTGCTGCCGCCGGCGGTGAAGGTCACCAGTCCGGTGACCCCGGCCGGGAGGCCGCTCGTCGTGAGGGTGACCGGGTTGCCGAACGTGGTGGTCGGCGGTGACGTGCCGACCACCAGGTTTGTCGCCGCAGGGGCGATCAGGAACGACGTGCTGCCAAGGGATCCGGTGAAGTTGCCATCACCCGAGTAGGCCGCGCCGACGACGTAGCTGCCGGTGGCGAGCGAGCTGGTCGTGTCGCAGCTGAGCGACGGGATCGTCGTCGTGCACAGTGTCGTGCTGCCGCTGCTGAACGTGAGCTGGCCCGTCGCAGCAGCAGGCAGGTTGCCCGCGGTCAGGGTGACCGGACTGCCGAACACCGCGGCGTGGGGCGCGGCCGAGGCGCTGACCGAGGTCGGGGCCTTCGTCACGGCGAACGTGGCGTTGTCGACCGACGGGAGGTAGTGGGCGTCGCCCGGATAGCTCGCGGTCACCGGATAGCTGCCCACGACGAGGTCGGCAGCGGTGGAGCACGTGTTGGGTCCACCGAGGACCACCGTGCACAGGGTCACCCCACCCGAGGTGAAGGTGACGCTGCCGGTGGCGCCGGCCGGCAGGCCGGTCTCCCTGAGCACGTCGGCGGTCCCGTACACGACACTGGCCGGGACCGTCGTGGCCACGACGGAGGTGACCGCCTTGGTCACCACGAACGAGGACGCGTCCGAGGACGCGGCATAGTCGGCGTCGCCGCTGTAGTGCCCGGTGACCGGATAGCTGCCAGGGTCGAGGGTCGTCGGAGTCGCACAGCTCGTCGTCGAGCCGAGCGTGACGGTGCAGGTGGCGGAGCCGCCCCAGTCGAAGGTCACCGTGCCGGTTGCGCCAGCGGGAAGTCCTGACTCCGCAAGGGTCACGGCCGTCCCGTACGTGACGGTCGCCGGTGTCGCGGAGACGGAGAGCACCGTCGCCTGCGCGGTCACGGTGAACGACGTGGTGTCCGAGGCGGCCAGGAAGTGTCCGTCCCCCGAGTAGGTCGCCGTGACCGGATAGCTCGCCGGGTCGAGGGAAGCGGAGGTGAGGCAGCTGGTGCCACTGGTCAGGTTGACGCTGCACAGCGTCGTCGACCCGGTCTTGAAGGTCACCGTGCCGGTGGCCCCGGTCGGCAGCCCGGAACCGGTGAGGGTGGTCGCCGTCCCGTACACGACGCTCGCCGGGGCGGCGGTGGCGGTGACTGCCGCTGATGCCTTGGTCACGTCGAAGCTCGTGGTGTCCGACGATCCGAGGTGGTTGGCGTCGCCGGAGTAGGTCGCCGCGACCGGGTAGTGCCCGGGATCGAGCACGGTTGAGGTGACGCACGAGCTGTCCGACGCGACGTTGACCGTGCACAGAAGCGTGCCGCCGGAGTCGAACGTGATGGTGCCGGTCGCGCCGGCGACAAGGCCGGCGTCGCTCAACGTCACGGCGTTCCCGTAGGTGACCGAGCCCGGCGCGACGGCCGCGGTGAACGAGGTCGCAGCCCTGGCGACGGTGAACGAGGTCGTGTCGGTCGAGCCGAGGTGGGTCGGGTCGCCGGAGTAGGTCGCCAGCACCGGATAGCTGCCGACCGTCAGCGAGGTCGGCGTCAGGCAGCTGCTCGACGAGCCGAGGTTCACGGTGCACAGCGTGCTGCCACCGGTCGTGAAGGTCACCGTCCCGGTCGCGGTCGCGGGCAGCCCCGACGCCTGGAGCGTGGTCGCTGTCCCGTACGGGACCGAGGCGGGGCTGGCGACGGCCGTGACGGGGGACGGGATCTTGGTGACCGAGAAGCTCGTGCTGGCAGTCGATCCGGTGATGTTGCCGTCGCCGGCGTAGGTCGCTGTCACGGGATAGCTGCCCACGGCGAGGGTGGTCGAGGTGCCACAGCTGGTCGCCGGGAGGGTCGCCGTGCACAGCGCCGTCCCGCCGGAGTCGAAGGTCACCGTCCCGGTCGCTGCGCCCTGCAGCCCGGTCGCCTTGAGGGTCACCACGTTGCCATAGGTGACGGAGGCCGGGGTGGCACCGGCGGTGAAGCTCGAGGCGACCGTGGTGATCGTGAAGCTGGTGGTCGCGGTCGACGGCGCGTGATCGATGTCGCCCGAGTAGGTCGCCGTCACCGGGTAGCCACCGGCGGCCAGGCCGGTCGACGTGCCGCAGCTGGTCGCTGGGAGGGTCGCCGTGCAGAGCGTCGTCCCTCCGGAGCCAAAGGCGATGGTGCCGACCGCCCCCGCCACCAGACCGGTCTCGGACAGCGTGACGCTGTTGCCGTAGCCGGTGCTGGCCGGTGCGGCCGCCGCGCTGAACGGGGACGCCACCTGGGTGACGACGAAGCTGGTCAGGTCGGTGGCCGGGGCGTGGTTCGCGTCGCCGGCATAGGTTGCGGTCACGTCGTAGCTGCCCGGGTGCAACGTCGTCGACGTGGCGCAGCTGGTGGCCGTACCGCGGACGAAGGAGCAGAGGGTCACGCCGCCGGCCTTGAAGGTCACGGCGCCGGTGGCCCCCGCGATCAGTCCTGACTCGCCGAGGGTCACCGCCGTCCCGTACACGACCGAGCCGGGCGTGGCGGACGCGGTGAACGGTGAAGCCGCCCGGGTGACCGAGAAGGTCGTGCCAGCAGTCGATCCGGTGAAGTTCGGATCGCCGGAGTAGGTCGCCGTGACGGGATAGCTGGCGACGACGAGATTCGTCGGCGTCGTGCAGGACGTGGCCGGCAACGTGGCCAAGCACAGCGTGCTACCGCCGGAGGCGAAGGTCACCGTGCCGGTGGCCCCGGCCGGGAGCCCGCTCCAGCCGAGCGTGTCTGCCGTCTGGTACGGGACACTGGCCGGCGTCGCGGACGCGACCACGGCCGTCGGGGCCTGGTCGATGAGGTAGGTGGTGCCGGCGGTGGATCCGGCCCAGTGGGAGTCGCCGCCGTAGGTCGCGGTGACCGTCACGGGCCCGGTGCCCAGCGAGGCCGGAGTGCTGCAGCTGGTGGCCGGCAGGGTCGCGGTGCACAGGGTCGTCGTGCCCGACTTGAAGACGACCGCGCCGGTCGCGCCGGCCGGCAGTCCCGACGCGGCGAGGGAGGTCGCGGTGCCGTAGGTCACGGTCGCCGGCGTGGGGGCGACCGTGAACGAGGTCGAGCCCAGGACGATGGTGAAGCCGGTCAGCGCCGTCGACCCCGTGTAGTTGCCGTCACCGGCGTAGGTCGCGGTCACGGAGTAGGAGCCGACGGCGAGGCTGGTCGCTGTCGGGCAGGTCACTGTCGGCAGCACGGCCGTGCACAGGGTCGACCCCCCCGAGGTGAAGACGATCGAGCCGGACGCCGGCACCGGCACGTTGCCGGCGGTCAAGGCCACCGCGTTGCCCCATCCGGCGCTGGCCGGAGCGGCGCCGGCCGTGATCGCGGTTGCCGCCTTGGCCACGGTGAACGTCGTGGCCGCCGTCCCCGACTGGTACGCGGCGTCACCGCTGTAGCTCATCATCGTGGCGTAAGTCCCTGGTACCAGGGAGGTCGGGGTCGGGCACGTGCTCCCGCTGCCGATCACGAACGAGCACAGGGTCGACCCGCCGGAGGTGTAGGTGACCGTGCCGGTCGCCCCCGAGGGGAGCCCGGTGGTCCCGAGCACGACGGCGGTGCCGTACGGGACGGAGGCCGGGGTCGCCGTCGCGCCGAGGGTCGTGGTCGTGTAGTACGAGGTGGTCGCGTCGGGGGCCCCGTCGATCGAGCCGATCCGGGAGGTGTTGGTCAAGGTCGCTGCAGCGTTGCTGTCGATGGTCACCGGCACGTCGATCGTGGGCAGCGTCGTGCCGGCGGCGATCGGGGCGGACGGGGAGTAGGTGCACGTCACCTTCTGGCCGGCGGTCGCGCAGGTCCACAGGCTGCTGCTGGTCGCGGTGCCCGGGGTGATGCCGGCGGGGAACGTGTCCGTGACGGTGAGCGGGTCGATCTCGGGGCCGCCG
>JAWWOM010000072.1:0-3176 GCA_033851655.1 Frankiales bacterium | reverse complement strand
GTCGGCAGCTTCCCTGCCTTCAGGTCGGCCGCGAACGCCCCGGCCGCAGGGGATCCGGCAGCGACCATGCCCTTCAGGCAAGCGGCGCGCTGGTCCACGAAGTAGGCCCAGGGTGCATGCTTCACGGCGTACGTGCCGGTCGACACGGTGCCGCAGCGGGCCGGGAGGGACTCGACGTACAACCGCGCGGTTCGCCTGGCCGCCAGTGCCTGGCTGAAGACCGAGGCTCCGTGGATCGGATGCGCTGCGGGGCCGGCGTCGTCCGTCACGCCGAAGGTCGACCCGCCGGCGATGGCGAGGTAGTTCGGCAGTGACGGATGGCTGATCGCCCGGTAGTCGGTGGCGTAGCCGTACCTGTGTGCGAGCCCGTACAGGTAGGGCATCCCCTTCTGCATCTGGCCCAGGCTGTGGTTCTCCTCGATGATGGTCAGCACCTTGGTGATGCCCGGCCGGGCCGTGCCGCGGGCAGGGGCGGTGGAAACCGCGTGACTGGTGGCTGCCCCAGCGCTGGTCGGCGGCGAGATCGCTTGCGTGGCAGGCAGAGCCACGCTCGACGAGGCGGCCAGGGACGTGGGTGCCGTCGCGGGAGCGGCGTTGTGGGTGCAGGCCACCAGCAGGGGGAGGCACGAGGCGGCAACAACCTGACGAAGCATATCGGTGACCTAGCCCTTCAGCTGGTCCCGTACGGCGGCGAAGGCATCCGCGGCCCTGGCGAGGTCTTCCCGGGTGTGGGCAGCGGAGACCTGGGTGCGGATCCGCGCCCTGCCCATCGGGACGACCGGGTAGGAGAACGCGACCACGTACAAACCCTTGTGCAGCAGGGCATCTGCCATCTGCCCGGCGACGACGGCGTCGCCGAACATCACCGGCACGATGGGGTGATCGCCTGGCAGTACGTCGAACCCGAGCTCGACGAGGCGGTTGCGGAACCAGGCTGTGTTGTCCCGGAGACTCTGCCGCAGCTCGTCGGAGGTCTCCAGCAGGTCGAGCACGGCGAGGCTGGCTGCGACGATCGGCGGGGCGACCGAGTTGGAGAACAGGTAGGGCCTGGAGCGCTGCCGCAGCATCTCGACGATCTCGGCCCGGCCGGAGACATAGCCCCCGCTGGCACCGCCGAGTGCCTTGCCGAGAGTCCCGGTGACGATGTCGACCCGGTCGGCAACACCATGCAGCTCAGGGGTTCCGCGTCCGGTCGGGCCGACGAACCCGACAGCGTGCGAGTCGTCGACCATGACCAGGGCGTCGTAGCGCTCTGCCAGGTCGCAGATCTCGGCGAGCGGCGCGACGTAGCCGTCCATCGAGAACACACCGTCCGTGGCGATCAGCCGGTAGCGCGCACCGGCCGCCGCCTGCAGCTGTCCCTCGAGGTCGGCCATGTCGCGGTTGCGGTAGCGGTAGCGGGTCGCCTTGCACAGCCGGATGCCGTCGATGATGCTCGCGTGGTTGAGCTCGTCGGAGATCACCGCGTCGCTCGCGTCGAGCAGGGTCTCGAACAGACCGCCGTTGGCGTCGAAGCAGGACGAGTAGAGGATCGTGTCCTCGGTCCCGAGGAAGGCCGACAGCCGGTGCTCGAGCAGCTTGTGCGGCTCCTGGGTGCCGCAGATGAACCGTACGGACGCCATGCCGTAGCCCCACTGGTCGAGGGCGTCGCGGGCGGCGGCGAGGACGTCCGGGTGGTCGGCCAGACCGAGATAGTTGTTGGCGCACAGGTTGAGTACGGCGTCCTCACCCACCACGACGTTCGGGCGTTGCGGCGAGCGGATGACCCGCTCCTGCTTGTAGAGGCCGGCGCTGCGCATCTCGTCGAGGCGTCCGGTGAGCTCCGTGCGCATGGTCCCGTACATCGGTCGGCTCCTCAGCTGTTCGTCCAGTCCAGGACAACCTTGCCGCACTGCCCGGAGGCCGCGGCATCGAAGGCGGCTTCGTAGTCGGCGAAGCTCATCCGGTGGGTGACGACGTGCGAGATGTCCAGCCCCGCCTGGAGAAGCACGGACATCTCGTACCAGGTCTCGAACATCTCGCGGCCGTAGACGCCCTTGAGCGTCAGCATGTTCAGCACCACCTTGGGCAGGTTCACGGAGACCTCGCCGGTCGGCAGCCCCAGCAGCGCGATCCGGCCGCCGTGGGTCATGTTGGCGACCATGTCGTGCAGTGCCTCCGGATGGCCGGACATCTCGAGGCCGACGTCGAAGCCCTCCTTCATGTCCAGCCGCTGTTGCACCTCGGCGAGTGAGGTCGCACGGGTGTCGACGGCGAGCGTCACGCCGGAGGTGCGGGCCAGCTCGAGCCGGTAGTCGCTGACATCGGTGATGACGACGTGACGGGCGCCGGCGTGGCGTACGACAGCGGCGGCCATGATGCCGATCGGGCCGGCTCCGGTGATCAGGACGTCCTCGCCGAGTACCCGGAACTGCAGCGCGGTGTGGACGGCATTGCCGAACGGGTCGAAGATCGCGGCAACGTCGAGGGCCACGTCGTGGGTGTGCCGCCAGGCGTTCGTCGCGGGGATGGCGACGTACTCCGCGAACGCACCGTCGCGCTGCACGCCGATCCCGACGGTGTTCGCGCACAGGTGCCGACGGCCGGCCAGGCAGTTGCGGCAGCGGCCGCACACGACGTGCCCCTCGCCGCTCACCAGGTCGCCGACCTGGACGTTGGTGACCGCTGCGCCGACGTCGACCACCTCGCCCGCGAACTCGTGGCCGACGATCACCGGCGTCGTCACCGCTGACTGCGCCCACGGATCCCAGGACCGGATGTGCAGATCGGTGCCGCAGATGCCGGTCCGCAGCACCTTGACCAGGACGTCGCCGGGGCCGATCACCGGCTCCGGTACGTCCTCGAGCCACAGGCCAGGCTCGCTGTGCCGCTTGACGAGTGCTTTCACCGGCCGAACGCTAGGCCGTCGGCGTCGGTGCGACAAACCGGCGCCTCAGCGCAGACGGAGCAGCAAGTAGGAGCGGCGGCTGGGGTGCTCGTGCTCCGGCACGGGTTCGCGGTCGAGCCGGGCCACGAGGTCGAGTCCAGCAACCTCGAGGGCCCGTACCTCCTGGTCCGGGTCGAGGAAGTGGAACGTCAGGTCGACCGGCTGATCCCACCAGTCCGCGCGGGTGCGTGCGCCGCCCGTCGGGGTCTCGGCATCGCTGGTGTGGAAGGCGATCAGCGCATGACCGCCC
>JAWWOM010000069.1:0-3633 GCA_033851655.1 Frankiales bacterium | reverse complement strand
CCCAAGGCGTGCGCGACATGGTGCGGATCAGTGACGCCCGGATGAGCGGGACGGCGTACGGGACCGTGGTCCTGCATGTCGCACCGGAGTCGGCGGCCGGTGGCCCGTTGTCCTTGGTCCGCAACGGGGACCCGATCGTGCTCGACGTCGCCGGCCGCACCTTGACCCTGGACGTGCCCGACGACGAGCTGGTCCGGCGGACGGCGTCGGCGGAGAGCCTGCAGGCCGAGACCGCGCCCAGCCGTGGCTGGGAGTGGCTCTATGTGCGCCATGTCATGCAGGCGGACACGGGTGCCGACCTCGACTTCCTGGTCGGTGCCAGCGGTGACCGGGTCGGTCGCGAGTCGCACTGAGTACCAGGAGCATTGAGGGCAGGGGAGACTGGCTGCATGGACTACAAGCTGGAGCTCATCATCGTGCCGGTGTCCGACGTCGACCGGGCCAAGGCCTTCTATGCCGAGCGAGCCGGCTTCCAGGTCGACGTCGACCACTCGGCGGGGGAGGACTTCAGGATCGTCCAGCTGACCCCGCCGGGCTCGGCCTGCTCGATCACCATCATGAAGAACCCCGGCAGCGCAGGCACTCTCGGTGGACTGCACCTGGTCGTCGCGGACATCGACGAGGCCAGGGAGGAGCTGATGTCACGGGGGGTGGAGGTCAGCGAGGTCTACCACTTCGGCGAGGCCGGCCAGCAGCCGGGACCGGACCCTGAGCGGCGCGACTACAACTCGTTCGTGTCCTTCGCCGACCCGGACGGCAACGGCTGGCTGCTCCAGGAAGCCCACCGCAAGGTCTGACCGGTCACCAGCCGCGCTCGCGCCACTCGTGCAGGTGGGGCCGCTCTGCACCCAGGGTGGTGTCGCCGCCGTGGCCGGGGTAGACCCAGGTCTCGTCGGGCATCCGGTCGAACACCTTCCGCTCGACGTCGTCCATCAGCTGGGCGAACCGCGCGGGGTCCTTCCAGGTGTTGCCGACGCCGCCCGGGAACAGCGAGTCGCCGGTGAACAGGTGCGGCGCCTGCGCCAGCTCGCCTTCGGCGTCGTACAGGATCGCGATGCCGCCCGGGGTGTGCCCGGCCAGGTGGATCACCTCGACGGACGTCGCGCCGACCGGGATGCGGTCGCCGTCGGAGACCAGCTCGTCGACCGGCAACGGGAGGGCGCCGGCGTCCTCGGGATGGGCGACCGCCGCGGCCTGGGTGACCCCGACCACCGCCTCGAGGGCTCCCCAGTGGTCGCCGTGCTGGTGCGTGGTGATGACCCGCGCGACGTCGCCGCCGCTGCTGTCGATCGCACGCAGCAGGGCCGGGGCGTCGGCGGCGGCGTCGATGAGGACGGCCTCCCCCGTACGGGTGCAGCGGAGCAGGTAGGCGTTGTTGCCGAACCCGCCCACGAGGATCTTGGTCACGCTCAGCCCCGGCAGCGCACGGTGCTGGACCGGCTCGGCAGCGCTGACGTCGCCCGTGTAGGTCATGGCTGCTCCTTGCCCGTCCTTGCCCGCCGGCTGCCCGGAAAGAAACTGTCCGACCCCCTCGTTATGCTCGGGAGGCCTGGTTCAGGGTGCTTCGCGCAAGCGTACCGAGGGGTGTTTCCCAGCTGATGGCTGACCGATTGATCGTCCGCGGGGCGAGGGAGCACAACCTCAAGGACGTCTCGCTCGACCTGCCCCGCGACGCCCTGATCGTCTTCACCGGTCTGTCCGGCTCCGGCAAGTCCAGCCTGGCGTTCGACACGATCTTCGCCGAGGGACAGCGCCGATACGTCGAGAGTCTGTCGGCCTATGCCCGGCAGTTCCTCGGCCAGATGGACAAGCCGGACGTCGACTTCATCGAGGGGCTGTCCCCGGCAGTGTCGATCGACCAGAAGTCGACCAACCGCAACCCCCGCTCCACGGTCGGGACGATCACCGAGGTCTACGACTACCTCCGGCTGCTCTATGCGCGGATCGGCCATCCGCACTGCCCCAAGTGCGGGCGTGACATCGCCCGGCAGACCCCGCAGCAGATCGTGGACCGGGTGCTCGAGCTGCCGGAGGGCGACCGGTTCCAGGTCCTCGCGCCGGTCATCCGCGGCCGCAAGGGCGAGTACGGGGAGCTGTTCCGCGAGCTGCAGACCAAGGGCTACGCGCGGGCCCGGGTCGACGGCCAGGTGGTCGCGCTGACCGACCCGCCCAAGCTGAAGAAGTACGAGAAGCACGACATCGAGGTGGTCGTCGACCGGCTGAGCGTCAAGGCCTCGGCCAAGCGCCGGCTGACCGACTCGATCGAGACCGCGTTGATCCTCGGCGGCGGACTGGTCACGCTCGACTTCGTCGACCTCGACGAGGCCGACCCCCACCGCGAGCGGACCTTCTCCGAACACCTGGCCTGCCTCTACGACGACCTGTCCTTCGACGAGCTCGAGCCGCGGTCCTTCTCCTTCAACTCGCCGTTCGGAGCCTGTCCTGCCTGTACGGGACTCGGCACCAAGCTCGAGGTCGACGAGGAGCTGCTGATCCCCGACCCGACGTTGTCGTTGGCCGCCGGCGCGATCGCCCCGTGGCGGGGCACCCAGTCGATGGAGTACTTCGCCCGGCTGCTGGTCGCCCTCAGCGACGCCCTCGGTTTCGACGTCAACACCCCGTGGGAGGACCTGCCGGCCAAGGTGCGCAAGGCGGTGATGAACGGACACGACACCCAGGTGCACGTCCGCTACCGCAACCGCTACGGGCGCGAGCGTTCCTACTACACGGCCTACGAGGGCGTCGTCCCGTTCATCGAGCGCCGCCACGCCCAGGCCGAGAGCGACACCAGCCGGGAGCGGTTCGAGGGCTACATGCGCGAGGTCCCGTGCCCGACCTGCCATGGCAGCCGGCTCAAGCCGGAGTCGCTCTCGGTGACGCTGGGCGGGCGCAGCATCGCCGAGGTCTGTGAGCTGCCGATCGACGAGTGCTCGGACTTCCTCAGCGCGCTGGTGCTCAACGACCGCGAGGAGCAGATCGCCGCCCGGGTCCTCAAGGAGGTCAACGCCCGGCTGCGCTTCCTGCTCGACGTCGGCCTCGACTACCTCTCGCTCAACCGGGCCGCCGGCACGCTGGCCGGCGGTGAGGCCCAACGGATCCGGCTGGCCACCCAGATCGGCTCCGGCCTGGTCGGTGTCCTCTACGTCCTCGACGAGCCGTCGATCGGCCTGCACCAGCGCGACAACCGCCGGCTGATCGAGACCCTGATCCGGCTGCGCGACCTCGGCAACACGTTGATCGTGGTCGAGCACGACGAGGACACCATCAACCAGGCCGACTGGGTCGTCGACATCGGCCCGCGCGCCGGTGAGCACGGCGGTCAGGTGGTGCACTCCGGCAGCGTCGCCGGCCTGCTGGCCAACGAGGACTCGATCACCGGCGGCTACCTGTCCGGACGGCGGTCCATCGCAGTGCCCGCCATCCGCCGGCCGCGTACCGCCGATCGTCAGCTCACCGTCCACGGAGCCCGCGAGCACAACCTGAACGACGTCACCGTGTCGTTCCCACTCGGCAACTTCGTCGCCGTGACCGGAGTGTCCGGCTCCGGCAAGTCGACCCTGGTCAACGACATCCTGCATGCCGTGCTGGCCAAAGAGCTCAACGGCGCCCGTACGGTGCCCGGCCGGCACCGCA
>JAWWOM010000054.1:0-8063 GCA_033851655.1 Frankiales bacterium | reverse complement strand
GCAGTCCAAGTCGGCGATGTGGTACGACGCCACGGTCGGTGCCTCCGTGATCGACGACCCGAAGACCAGTGCGATCGCCGGCAAGCTCGGCTTCGCCCCGGCTCCGGTGAAGTTGACCAAGGCCTCGGGTTGGTTGTGGACCTGGGCGCTGGCCCTGGAGTCGGCGTCGAAGAACAAGACGGCGGCGTGGACGTTCATGGACTGGGCCACCTCGAAGACCTACATCAACTACGCCGGCTCGAAGCTCGGCTGGGCATCCGTCCCTCCCGGCAGCCGCACCTCGACGTACGCCAACCCGGAGTACAAGAAGGCGGCGGCTGACTTCGCCGCCCAGACCTTGAGCTCGATCTCCTCGGTGGACCCGAACCACCCCGGGGTCCAGCCCCAGAGCTGGAACGGCATCCAGTACGTCGGCATCCCTGAGTTCGCCGACCTGGGCACCAAGGTCTCCTCGGAGATCACCGCTGCGATCGCCGGCCAGGAGTCCGTGGCTGACGCGCTGAAGAAGTCGCAGGGCTACGCGCAGGCGGTGGGCGACACCTACAAGTAGTCCCCTGCCGTGGGGAGGCCGAACGGCAACGGCCGGCCTCCCCACGGACCATCGCTGGAGAAGGGAACCTCACGTGGCAACCATGACCACCGCTCCGGTCGTGACGTTACGGGAACACAACGCCCGTACGGAGCGAGGTGCGAACTTCGTCCGCAGGCTGCCGCTGTTGCCGGCCCTGGTGTTCATGGTCGTTCTGACCCAGATCCCGTTCCTGCTGACCCTGTGGTACAGCCTGCAGTCCTGGAACCTCCTGCACCCGGACCGCAAGCACTTCGCCGGCCTGAACAACTACCGGATCATCTTCAGGGACACCATCTTCCGGACAGCTGTCCTGAACACGATCGAGTTCACCGTTCTGCCGGTCATCCTCTCGGTGCTGTTCGGACTCGGCATCGCGGTCCTGCTCGACCGGCACGTGTTCGGCCGCGGGTTCCTCCGCACGCTGATCATCAGCCCGTTCCTCGTCATGCCGGCGGCCGCCGCCCTGGTCTGGAAGTTCACCATCCTCGACACCTCGTTCGGGGTGCTCAACTGGTTCCTCAAGCCCTTCGGCACCGGCCACGTCGACTGGATCAGCAGCCACCCCCAGCTGACCATCATCACGGTGCTGACCTGGCAGTGGACGCCGTTCATGGTGCTGATCCTGCTCTCGGGTCTGCAGTCGCAGGGCGCGGACCTGCTCGAGGCGGCAAGGGTCGACGGGGCATCGAGCTGGCGGATCTTCCGGTCGCTCACCCTGCCCCACCTGCGCCAGTACCTCGAGCTCGGCATCCTGCTCGGCTCGATCTACATCGTGCAGGCCTTCGACGCGATCTTCATGATCACCGCCGGCGGGCCGGGCCAGAAGACCACCAACCTGCCCTACTACATCTACGAGACGGCGTTCCGCGGCTTCAGCATCGGCCTCGCCTCGGCGATGGGCGTGGTCGTGGTGGTCGCCACCATCGTGATCTCCACCCTCGCGCTACGCGTTGTCTCCAGCCTGTTCAGCGACGAAGGGATGGCAGGACGATGAACTCCCGCAACCTCACCCTCGCCGAACGCCAGACCAACCCGCTGACCCGCATGCTGCTCGGCCTGCTCACCTGGGTGATCGTGCTCGTCTTCTTCTTCCCGGTCGCCTGGATGGCGCTGACCGGGCTCAAGAAGGAGCAGGACGCCGCCGTCTCGACCCCCAAGTTCATCTTCAAGCCGACCTTCACCGAGTTCTCCTCGGTGTGGGACCGCGGACTGCAGTCCTACCTGGTCCACTCCGTGGTCATCACCCTGGTCTCGACGGCGTTGGTCCTCGTGCTGGCTCTGCCGGCCGCCTACGCACTGTCGCTGCGTCCCGTACGCAAGTGGCGCGACGTGCTGTTCTTCATGATCTCGACCAAGATGCTGCCGATCGTCGGCGCGATCATCCCGCTCTACGTCCTGGCCAGGGACCTGCACCTGCTCAACTCCAAGTTGGTGCTCATCTTGCTCTACACCTCGATGAACATGCCGATCGCAGTCTGGATGATGCGCTCGTTCCTGCTCGAGGTGCCGGTCGAGGTGATCGAGGCCTCCCGGGTCGACGGTGCCGGGGTGATCCGGCAGCTCAGGTCGGTCGTCATGCCGATGATCAGCCCCGGACTGGCTGCCACCGCGCTGATCTGCTTCATCTTCGCCTGGAACGAGTTCTTCCTGGCGGTCAACCTCACCTCGACGAACTCCACCGTCCCGGTGTTCCTGGTCAGCTTTGTGGCCCCCGAGGGGCAGTTCTGGGCACATCTGTCAGCCGCGGCGACGGTGGCCTGTCTGCCCGTGCTCATCGCCGGCTGGGCTGCCCAGGACAAGCTCGTCCGCGGTCTGTCGATGGGCGCACTCAAATAAGGCCGCATTGAACATCGCCACGTTCCTTGGCCGCACGGCCATGCCGCCACGTCAGTCAAAGCGACGGAGATCGTATGTCCAACAACGGAGTTCCGCTTTCGACAGCGACGCTGGGGACCCTCGACCCGGCGGTCAAGGTCCCGGAGTACGACCGCGACGCGGTCAGCGTCGGCATCGTGCACTTCGGCGTCGGCGGATTTCACCGGGCGCACCAGGCGATGTACGGCGACCGGCTGATGAATGACGGAAAGGCGCTGGACTGGGGCATCTGCGGGGTGGGGGTGATGCCATCGGACCTGGCCATGAGGGATGCCCTCGACGCGCAGGACTGCCTCTACACGGTGGTGGTCAAGCATGCCGACGGACGGCTCGAACCGCGCGTCATCGGCTCCATCGTCCGCTATCTCTATGCACCCGACGACCCGGAGGCGGTGCTCACCGTCCTTGCCGACGAGCGGACCCGGATCGTCTCGTTGACGGTCACTGAGGGCGGCTACAACGTCGACCCGGTGACGGGGGGATTCGACACCGGGAACGAGGCCGTCGCCCAGGACGCCCGGGGGGACCAGCCGCCGGCCACCGTGTTCGGCCTGGTCGTCGAGGCACTGCGGCGACGCAGGGCGCAGGGCCTGGCACCGTTCACCGTGATGTCCTGCGACAACATCCCGGGCAACGGCGACCTGGCCAAGGCGATGTTCGCTGCGTTCGCGGACCTGGTCGACCCCGGCCTTGGCGGCTGGATCAGGTCGTCGGTGTCCTTTCCCAACTCGATGGTCGACCGGATCACCCCGGTCACGGCGGAGAGCGACCGGGCCCTGCTGGTCGAGCAGTTCGGGCTGGCCGACCGCTGGCCGGTGGTCTGCGAGGCGTACACCCAGTGGGTCCTGCAGGAGGACTTCCCGACCGGCCGACCGCCGTGGCAGGACGCCGGCGTGCAGCTCGTGGACGACGTGGAGCCGTACGAGCTGATGAAGCTGCGGCTGCTCAACGCCAGCCACCAGGCGATGGCCTACGTCGGCTATCTCTCCGGCCACCGGTTCGCCCACGAGGCGGCAACCGACCCGGCCATCGTGGAGTTCCTCTCCGGGTACATGGACCAGGAAGGCACCCCTACGCTGCCCGAAGTCCCCGGCGTCGACCTCGCCGCGTACAAGCGCTCCCTGATCGAGCGGTTCGCCAATCCCCAGGTGCGCGACACGCTTGCCCGGCTCTGCGCCGAGAGCTCGGACCGGATCCCCAAGTGGTTGCTGCCGGTGGTCCGCGCCAACCTGGCCACCGGCGGTGAGATCCGGCGGTCGGCCGCGGTCGTCGCGAGCTGGGCCCGCTATGCCGAGGGCACGGACGAGCAGGGCGAGCCCATCGTGGTCGTCGACCGGCTGAGCGACGAGCTGATCAGCATTGCTGCCCGGCAGAAGGACGACCCGCTGGCCTTCATCGAGAACCGGGCGCTGTTCGGGGACCTCGCCCGGAACGAGGTGTTCGCCGACGCGTTCCGGCGGTCGTTGCGCCTGTTCCACGAGGTCGGCGCGCACAGGACGGTCGAGCTGGTCAACGAGTCCCTCCGTACCGGGTTGCCCCTCCCGGCCCATACGCGGGCCGGCGGGTAGCCACATGCGCGCCGTGGTGATCAAGGCAGCGAACGAGGTCGAGGTCGCGACCGTCGACGACCCCACACCGGGCCGCCGTGACGTCGTCGTGCGGGTGGCCGCGTGCGGGATCTGTGGCACCGACCTGCACATCCTCGAGGGGGAGTTCGCGCCGAGCCTGCCGATCATCCCGGGGCACGAGTTCGCCGGGACCGTGGTGGCCGTGGGGGCGGACGTGACCGAGCTCGGCATCGGGGCGCGGGTCGCGGTCGACCCGTCCCTCTACTGCAACGAGTGCCACTACTGCCGGCTCGGCAGGAACAACCTGTGCGAGCGGTGGAACGCCATCGGGGTCTCGGTGCCCGGAGGTGCTGCCACCTATGCGGTGGCTCCCGCCGGCAACTGCGTCGCGCTGCCCGAGCACATCCGGCTCGAGGACGCCGCTCTGATCGAGCCACTGTCCTGTGCTGTCAGGGGTTACGACGTCCTCAGGTCCAACCTCGGCGCGCACGTGCTCATCTACGGCTCCGGCACGATGGGGCTGATGATGCTGGAGCTGGCCAAGCGGACTGGCGCCGCCTCCGTCGACATGATCGACCTCAACGAGGAACGCCTCGCGACCGCGCGTACCCTCGGCTGCTCGAGCGCCGTCACCGCGGCCGACGAGCTCGACCGGCCCCGGGGCTGGGAGCTCGTCGTCGACGCGACCGGCGTCGCCGCCGCGATCCAGGACGGGCTCGGCAGGGTCGCGCCCGGGGGCACGTTCCTGCAGTTCGGGGTGTCGTCCTATGCGACCCGGGTGAGCATCGAGCCGTACCGGATCTACCACAAGGAGATCACGATCACCGGGTCCATGGCGGTGCTGCACAGCTATGAGCGCGCCGCCGACCTGTTCGCCGGCGGGATCCTCGACCCCGACATCTTCATCAGCCACCGGCTGCCGCTCGAGGACTACGTGGCCGCCCTCGACCTGTTCCGGCGCGGCGCCGGCCGCAAGATCCAGGTCCTGCCCGCCTAGAGAACGAGGTCGGCGTACGCGGCGCAGTGGTCGGAGATCCCGAGCCGCAGCCGGGCGCCGGCTGCCTCGAGCCGGCCATGGCCGACCAGGATGTGGTCCAGCTGCACCCTCGGGCCGGTCGACGGGTAGGTCGCAGCCCTGACCGCCCGTCGCCAGCCGGTGACCACGGCCGGAACGTTGCCCGGCAGGTTGAGGTCACCGGCCAGGACGACAGGTCGGGGCCAGTCCGCGAGCTCACGTTTGAGGCTGCGCAGCTGGCGGACGTTCCAGCCGGGCACGAACGACAGGTGCGTGCCGGCGACGGTGACCCGTACCCCCTGCTGCTCGACCACCGCGATGATGGCCATCCGCGGCTCGTCCTGGAGCAGCACCACCCGGCTGCTCGGCCCGGGCGCCACGATGGGGGAGCGGACCGGTGCCTGCGGCAGGTGCAGGACCCCGAAGCGCAGCACCGGCAACCGGGACAGCAGGGCGATGCCGTACGCCGGACCGCCGTCGTCCCCGCCCGGGAGGCACGGCCGCCACTGCTCGCCCGGCGTACCGAGGATGGTCGGCTCGAACCGCCGCCAGCCCGCCTGCATCGCGTCGGCAGCGACCAGCGCGAGATCGTGGCCGCCGGACCTCGGCTGGGCGCGGTCCACCTCCTGCAACGCGAGCACGTCGGCGCCGATCGTCCGTACGGCCTCGGCCAGCCGGTCCGGCTCGACCAGGCCGTCGGTGACCGACCGCCCGTGCAGCACGTTGAACGTGGCAACCCTCATCGACTGCGGACGCTACCCGTCCCCAAACCATCGCCAAGTGGCGGGAGTATTGGCGTGTCGGACGGCGTGTCGCGCCACCTGCCGACCGACCCGCCCGACCTTCCGCCAGGTGGCGCGAGCATTGGCGTGTCGACCGGCGTGTCCTGCGGTCTGCCGCCGAGGCGTCACCGCTCGGATGCCGCAAACGCAGAGCGGAGTCGCGCCGCGACCTCCCACGGAGCCTCCGTGATCTGAGCCCAGGTCCAGCGGACGACACGGACGCCCGCCTGCTCCAAGCTCTCCTGCCTCAGCTTCTCATCGCGCAGCGTGTCGGGTGAGTCGTACTTCTGCAGGCCATCGGCCTCACCGGCAACCCGGGACTGGTGCCACCAGAAGTCGACTCGTCCGAGCAATCTGCCATCGGGGCCGCGCACCTCGTGCTGCAGCTCAGGCAGCGCGATCCCCTGGTCCAGGAGGCGTAGCCGGGAGATGGACTCCAGCGGCGACTCACTACGGCCGTCGCACTCCGGGAGCACCTGCATCAAGGACGGCAGCGTCCCCACCTGCGCAGCGACAGCAGCCAGCTCCTCGACCGTCACCAGGCCGCGGTGCAGGGCCGCGTCGATGGCGACCACGGCGTCGGGCTTGGGCACGGCGACGGACAGATCACTGACCGTACGGGCCACCGTGGTCAACGGCACGCCGTTCAGGGCGGTGCAATGGTCCTCCGGCAGAGCCGCACGCCGTACGAGGACCGGCAACTTCGACGTCCCGCGACGCACGCTTCGGCTACCGATCAGAAAGACGGACCGACCTCCGGAGAGCAGCGGCAGACCGTGGGCCGATGCAGCGGAGCGGTCGCTGCCCACCGTCGGCATCGACACGGTCAGCCGCGCGGCGGCGACGTCCAGCACTGCCCGTGCCTGGTCGTCCGCAAGGGCCAGCTGCTCGGCATCGACGAGGATGCCGTGACGCAGCCTCGCCCACAGCCCCGCTTCGACCAGCAGTCGGATCTGCCGCCCGGTGTAGCCGGCCGCCATTGCCTGCGCCCGGGTGAACACGCCGCTGTTGTTGGCGGCCAGATCGGCCAGGCCTTCTCGCATTGGCGCACCCTGACACGTCCGGCCCGCGCGTGCAGGCGTCGTCCACAGGCCTGGCGGGGCACTGGAGCTTGCGCGCGGAAGGCGCCCCGACACGCCGTACGACGCGCCGATGCTCGCGCCAGGTGGCGAGCTTTGGGGTGTGTCGCTCGGCAGGTGGCGCGACGCGCCGCGGGACACGCCAATGCTCACGCCAGGTGGCGATCAACGGGGGGGCGATCGCTGGGGGGCGGGGACGGGGGTGGGGCGGTAGGACGTACGGTTGGGTGGTGATCAGTCGTGTGCCAGTCCTTTCCAGGGCCGCCGTCGACCGGGCCACCTTCCGGCGTACCGACGAGGAGTGGCTGGCCAAGGCCGCCGTCGACCCCTCCAGCCGGGTGCTCGTCGTGGCGGACGGGCAGACGCTGGTCGACCTCGACGCCGAACACCCGCGCATCCTGTGGTGGCCGGGCGACGTCGCGCCTGAGGGCGAACGGTACTTCCTCGGCGAGCAGGCCGGCGAGGAGGACACTGCCTACTTTGCCGTGGCTGCAGCACTTCCCGACCGTGAGGGCGCCAGGCCGGCCGGGCTCAGGGAGATCGGCGCCGCCCTGTCCGCCGCCGATGCCGGCCTGCTGGTCAACGCCATCGCCCTCGACAACTGGCACCGTACCCACCCGCGCTGCCCTCGCTGCGGCGCGCTGACGGAGATCCGGCAGGGCGGCCAGCTGCGCCTGTGCCCAGGCGACGGCTCCAGCCACTTCCCCCGTACGGACCCTGCCGTCATCATGCTGGTCCACGACGGGGCTGACCGCTGCCTGCTGGGCCGCCAGCCGTCCTGGCCGGAGCGCAGGTTCTCGTGCCTGGCCGGCTTCGTCGAGTCCGGGGAGGCCGCTGAGGCAGCGGTGATCCGGGAGGTGGCCGAGGAGGTCGGGGTCACGGTGACCGACGTGGACTACCGCAACAGCCAGCCCTGGCCGTTCCCGTGCTCGTTGATGCTGGGCTTCCGGGCACGGGCCACCGACGAGACGATCACGCTGCCGGACGGCGAGATCGCCGAGGCGATCTGGCTCACCCGCCAGGAGCTGCGCGACGCCGTCAGCAGCGGCGCGGTACTGCTGCCACCACCCGTCTCCATCGCCCATCAGCTCATCGACGAATGGTTGGACGAGGCATGAGGTACGGAGTTCTCGGTACGGGCATGGTCGGCCAGGCGATCTCGGCGCGGCTGGC
>JAWWOM010000028.1:0-15005 GCA_033851655.1 Frankiales bacterium | reverse complement strand
CCGCCGGCACTTTGCCGCGGGACGGAATTGGCACCTGCCCCGACCCGCGCCGCAGTCGCGGTCGAGTCGTGATGGTTGCCGGGGCTTCACCGGGCCGTTCCCTCTGCCCCTCTTGATGAGCGATATGCAGTTGTGGTTGTGCTCGACCAGTGTCGGCAACAGCACCGCCCCGCGTCAAACGCGTACTCCACCATGTGGGCCCCGATGTGACAGTGCCAGCGAAGGGGGTACGACCGCGGCACAGCCGGTCGGCGGACCCGAGGGAGAGCGGTGGCGAGCAAAGAGACCCTGGTGGGCGATGTGCTCTCACGCGCCGACGAGGTGCAGGCCAGCTCGTGGCTCGACCTGGAGCCGACCCCGAGGGCGCCCGGTTCGGCCCGGCGCTTCGTGCAGTCGAATGCGCCCGCGTTGACCCCGGAGACCGAGGACAGCCTGATCCTGCTCACCAGCGAGCTGGTGACGAACGCCGTGCTGCACGCCCGTACGGCCATCTCCGTCGGACTTGTGGTGGCCAAGCGCTCCGTACTCGTGCTTGTCCACGACCTCGACCTGACGCAGCCGAGCCAGAACCCGTACCCCCAGCGGGAAGGCGGCTGGGGCCTGGCCCTGGTCGGCGCTCTCGCCGAGTCCTCGGGCATGGCCATTCATCCCGGCGGTGGCAAGACCGCCTGGTTCCGTCTGCTTCGTCAGCCCGCGCCGTACGTCGCGGACGACGCGGCAGCCCGCCCTGACGCTTCTCGGAGGGACTCGTGAGCACACAGACGAACCCGCCGGCCCCGTCGCCGGAGACGCCGGCCGCGGCCGCCCGCATGGCAGGGCTGCTCGCGCTCGGGCAGGACGGTCATGCCGAAGGCGCGGCGGTGCCCAAGCTGGCCACGGGCATCAGCGGTTTCGACCACGTCGCCATGGGTGGGCTGCCGGTTCGCCGGGCGACAGTCGTCGCCGGGCAGTCGGGCAGCGCCAAGACCCTCTTCGCGGCGCAGTTCCTTGCGGAGGGCGTCCGGCTCGGTCAGCCCGGCGTCTTCGTGACCCTCGAGGAGCCCGCCGCGGACCTCCGCGCCAACCTGCGCACGTTGGGCTGGGACGTCGAGAGCTGGGAGGCCGCAGGGGACTGGCGTTTCGTCGACGCCTCCCCGCTGATCACCGGGGGCCAGCCGCACATCGACGTCGACACCCTGGCCGCCCAGATCGGGCACGCCGTCGACGCCACCGGCGCCGAGCGGCTGGCCGTCGACAGCGTGAGCGCGGTGCTGTCCCTGCAGCCGGACGCCACCGTGGCCCGGTTGATGCTGCGCCGGCTGGTCGCCGCCCTGCGCCGGATGGGACTCACCGTGGTGCTCACCCTGGAGACGCCCGGTGACCCCGGCGGTGCCCTGTCGGCCTACGGGGTCGAGGAGTTCGTGGCGGACAACGTGGTGCTGCTGCGCAACGTACGCGAAGGCGGTTTCCGCCGGCGGACGGTCGAGGTCCTCAAGATGCGCGGGGCCATGCACCACAAGGGCGACGTGCCCTTCACCGTCGTACCCGGACGCGGCCTGGTCGTCCTGCCGGTCACCTCGCCACGGGTGCGGCCGAACCCGGCTCTGCGCCGGGACAGCTCAGGCATCAGCGGTCTGGACGAGCTGACCCACGGCGGGCTGTTCCGTGCCTCCAGCACCCTGATCTCGGGTCCGACCGGCACCGGCAAGACCCTGCTCGCCACGCAGATCGCCGCAGCGGGCGCGGCCCAGGGCGACACCGTGCTGATCATTGCCTACGAGGAGTCCCGCGCGCAGGTCCTCGCCAACGGCCGGACCTCTGGGCACGACCTGGCCGCGTACGAGGCCGCGGGGCTGCTGCACATCGTGTCGGTCTACCCGGAGGTTGCCGGCCTCGACGACCACCTCGTCGAGATCCGCGAGCTGATCGATCGGCTGCAGCCCTCCCGCGTCGTCATCGACAGCCTGTCAGCACTGGAGCGGCTGGGATCCGAGCAGAACTACCGCGGCTTCGTCATCGCCCTCACGTCCTTCGTCAGGACGGCCGGCGTGGCACTGTTCCTCACCGCGACCACGTCCCAGCTGTTCGGCGGAGCCTCCGTCACCGAGAGCCACACCTCCGGCCTGATCGACACCATCATGGTGCTGCGCCACGTCGAGACCGGCAGCGAGCTCCGTCGCGGCATCGTGGTGCTGCGGATGCGGGGAAGCGGTCACGAGCACCAGATCCGTGAGCTGAGCGTAGGGCCGTCGGGGGTCACCATCGGCGCCCCGTTCGTCGGCCTCGGCGGCGTCCTCACCGGGGCGCCGACGTCGGTCGAGGCCCGGATTCCGTAGTCCGCCGTCCCCAGCCGTCGCCGCGAGCGGGATAGTGTCGCCGGCATGGGTCAGACGGGGCACGCCAAGGTGCTGGTGGCGTCCAACCGGGGGCCGGTCTCGTTCGGCGAGGGCGAGGACGGCACCCTCGAGCTGCGCCGTGGCGGCGGCGGTCTCGTGTCCGGGATGACCATCGCGGCGCGGGGCCGTGAGGCCCTCTGGGTCTGCGCTGCCCTGTCCAGCCCCGACCGGCAGGCTGCGGCGCACGCGCCGGGCGGCCGCCTGGACCTGGCCGGCCACGACACCGACGGGGTCGCCGTACGGATGATCGAGCTCGAGCCGACCACCTTCCGCAGGGCCTACAACGGGGTCGCCAACTCGGTGCTCTGGTTCGTCAACCACCAGCTCTACGACACGCCCAACAAGCCGGTGTTCGACTTCCGGTTCCGCCGCGAGTGGGAAGCCTTCTGCCGCTACAACGAGGCCTTCGCGCAGGCGCTGGCCGAGGAGGCGGCGCCGGGCGCGAGCGTGCTGGTGCAGGACTACCACCTGACGCTGACCCCACTGCTGCTGCGCCGGCTACGCCCGGACCTGCGGATCGGCCACTTCACGCACACCCCATGGGCAACGCCGTCCTACTTCTCGCTGCTGCCCGACGACGTCGGTGCCCAGGTGCTCGCCGGCATCCTCGGGGCCGACCACGCCGGCTTCCTGACCGGGCGCTGGTCGCGGGCCTTCCTGCGCTGCTGTGAGGAGGTGCTCGGCGCGGAGGTCGACCACGACGCCCGGACGGTGACGTACGACGGCCGGGTCACCCAGGTGGCGGTGCACGGCCTCGGCGTCGATGCCGAGGTGCTCCGGGCCCGCGGCGCGCAGCCCGACGTCGAGGCCAGGCGCCGGGTGATCCGCGAGCGCGTCGGCAAGCGCCGGATCCTGCTGCGCATCGACCGTACCGAGCTGTCCAAGAACATCGTCCGCGGCCTGGCGGCCTACCGCGAGCTGCTGCGCGACCATCCGGAGTGGCGCGGCGAGGTCGTGCACCTCGCCTTTGCCTACCCGAGCCGGCACGACCTGCCGGAGTACCGCGAGTACACCGCTGCGGTGCAGCGCATCGCGCAGGAGATCCAGGACGAGTTCGCCACGGAGGACTGGGTCCCGCTGGTGCTCGAGGTCAACGACGACTTCGCGCGGTCGCTGGCGGCGTACCGGCTGGCCGACGTCGTCGTGGTCAACCCGATCCGGGACGGGATGAACCTGGTCGCCAAGGAGTGCCCGGTCCTCAGCGACGAGGGCGTGGTGCTGGTGCTCTCCCGCGAGGCCGGCGCCGTCGACGACCTCGCAGCGGACGCACTCGTGGTCAACCCCTACGACGTGACCGCGACGGCCGAGGCGATGCACCAGGCGCTGTCCATGCCGCGGGAGGAGCGAACCCGCCGGCACGAGGGTCTCGTACGGGGATCGACGACGTTGCCGCCGGGAGCGTGGTTCACCGAGCAGCTGGACGCGCTAGCCGGCTGAGGCCGCCGCCTGACGGCCCCAGCGCAGCGAGATGCCCGTGGCCCGCATGGTCCGCCGCAGGAACAGGTAGGACGCACCGACGGTCATCCAGGTGACCGTCGCGGAGATGATGGCCTTCATCAGCAGGAAGATCCCGACCGAGTGGCCGTCGAAGAGCAGCCACAACGTCGCCGCGCCGTTCGTCGTGTAGACGATGCCCCACAGCAGCGAGATCCGGCCGAAGAAGCTGGCCATCCCCGGGTGCTTGATGATGCTCTCCTCGATCGGGCAGAAGTCGGTGGCGACCTTCTGGGTCAGCGGCCTGCCCAAGGGTGCGGACACGAGGAACAGCCCGGCCACGAGGAAGGTGCCCAGGGTCGGCTGCAGGAAGTAGAGGAAGACGCTGCCCGTCATCAGCGCGACGATCGTGCGCGCGGTCATCAGCAGGGCGCCGATCAGCAGCATCCCGGGGATCGGCTGGCCCTTGATCAGCCGGCGGGCGATGCCGGCGTAGGTCCAGGCAAGGGCCGTCATCACGGCCCCGACCAGGCCCATGGACGCCATGCAGCCGTAGAACAGACCCAGCGGGATCAGGGTGGACTCGACGACCGTGCGCCCCACGCGGACCGCGAGTGCCTTCGGGTGCGGGAGCTCGATCACGGCAGCCTCGACGGCCGGGGCAGGGGTCATCACATGAGCGTCTTCGGCTGGTGGTCAGGGCGCCTGAAAGGCCGATCGGCATGATCTTGGTCGGCGGTCGGCCTAGTCCTTGTCGATCATCTCGGCGAGGCCCTCGAGCAGGGCCACGACGCCGGCCGGCCCGTCGACGACGAGGTCCGCCTGCCGGGCCAGCTCGGACACCTCGTCGGACACCGAGCAGACGGTGACGCCGCCGAGGCCCTGGGCCCGCAGCTGCCGTACCGCCTCGAAGGCCGCGAGGTCGCCGAGGTCGTCGCCGGCGAAGAGCACCGAGCGGCCGCCCTGCTCGTGCACGAACCGGCTCAGGGCCGAACCCTTGTCTACTCCCGCTGCCCGCAGCTCGAGCACCATCCGGCCGGGCTCGACGACCAGTCCGGTACGGGCGGCCAGATCCTCGAGTGCGGGGCGCAGCACCGCCGCCGCAGCCGCCGGGTCGGCGGTACGGCGCAGGTGGACGCCGAGTGCCACGCCCTTGTCCTCGACCTCGACGCCGGCGGGGACGTTCGAGGACGCGACCAGGTCGGCGATCTCGGCCCTCGCCCGCTGGAGCCCCGCCGGTTGCTCGGCCGGGACGATGTCGCCGGTTGCCGCCTCCCACCGCTCGGCGCCGTAGTGGCCGAGGATGACCAGCCGCCCGAGGCCCGGGGCGTTGGCGAAGCCGCCCAGGGTGACAGCTGTCGCCGCCGCCCGCCCGGTGATGATGGCGACGGCCGCGACCTGCGCCGAGATCCTGGCCAGCGCCTCAAGAGCCCCAGGCACCGGGCGGGAGTCCTCGGGCCGGTCGACGATCGGCGCCAGGGTGCCGTCGAAGTCCAGTGCGACGACCGCGTGGGCCGGGTCGGCGAGCAGCGCGGCCAACCCCGCGGTCCCCTCCGGGGTGCTGGAACGGGGCAGCGGGCCGGACAAGGTCAGGGCTTGAAGTAGCGGGTCAGCACCACGGTCAGCGTGCTGCCGGGCACTCCGGCCGGACGGGGCAGGATGGCGGTGACCGTGGGGAACTGCCGGGCCAAGGTCTCCGCCGCCGCCTTGAAGCCGGGACTGTAGTAGACCGTGGTCTCCGGTAGGCGGCCCGGGAAGTTGGCGGTTCCGACGACCGTCCAGCCACCGCGTTCGAAGGTCGACCTGCCGGTCTCGGCCAAACCGCGGATGCGGCTGTTGTTGAGCACCAGCAAGGGCGCCTTGACGTTGACCGGCGCAGGGGCGGCCGTCGTCGGCTTGGCCGTCGGGCTCGGCTTGGCCGTGGGCTTGGCCGTCGGGCTCGGCTTGGCCGTGGGCTTGCTCGTCGGCTTGCTCGTCGGCTTGCTGACCGGGGCCGCGGTCCTGGTCGGGGCGCTGGTCCTGCTCGTGGCGGCGCTGGTGCTCGGCTGGGTCGTGCCGCTGGTGGCCGGTGCCGTGCCGGTGCCGGCAGCGCCGGTCTTGGCTGCGGCGGCGGTGGTCCCGTGCGCCGCCGGCGACTGGGTGTCGTTGTTGGTCGTCTTTGAACCCAAGAGCTGGTTGAAGAGGAACAACAGGATCGCCACCACGAGCACGGCGCCGCCGCCCTTGAGCAGCATCACCGGCACGGTGTCGATCAGCGGCCGCTTGAGCGGCTCGTCCGGCCGGTAGTCCGGCTGGGGCCAGTAGGGGGCCCCGGCGGGCGGCGGAGGCGGTGGCGTCGGGCGGCCGCCGGCGCGGTGGGCGCCGCTGCGACGGGGGCCGTCCTCGGCGGCGTCGGGCGCACCGTTGTAGTCGGGCGAGCTGTAGTCGGGGGCGGACGGGTCACCAGCAGCTGGCTGCCCTGAACCCCCGTCCAGGGGAGGCTCGGACATGCCTCAGACCTGGATGCCGAGCCGCCGAGCGGAGCGGGCCCGGGTGCGGGCGGCCCGCATCCGGCGCAGCCGCTTGACCAGCATCGGGTCGAAGGCCAGCGCGTCCGGCCGGTCGATCAGAGCGTTGAGCACCTGGTAGTAGCGGGTCGCCGACATGTCGAACATCTCGCGGACGGCCTGCTCCTTGGCCCCGGCGTAGCGCCACCACTGCCGCTCGAAGGCCAGGATCTCGCGCTCGCGCTCGGTCAGGTCACCCGGATCGCCAAGGTTGGCCGGGTCCGCCGGGTGGGCAGCGGGGACGACGCTCAGCGCGTTGGCCGGGTCCATGGCGACTCCTTGGCGGTCTGTTCGACAGGGTGGCACTGGTGCTTCAGCTGGCTGGCCCTGAGGCCGAATGACAACCGTGTCATTCGGTAGCGCCATTGTGGCACGACCGGAGAGCGAGCCGTGCAAGCGCGCCCGGGTTGTCAGGACTCGATCTCCGTGAGCACCCGAGGCACCTCGGCGACCACCTCCCGGGCCAGGTAGCCGAGCCGGCCGGTGCGAGCGGCCAGTCGGTCACCAGCCCTGCCGTGCAGGTGCACCGCCCATACGGCGGCCTGGGCGGCTCCTGCTCCGCGTGCCGCCAGGCCGACGACGACGCCGGCCATGGCGTCACCGGAGCCCGAGGCCGCGAGCCCCGCGCCACCGCTGCTGTCCCGCCACAGCGTCCCGTCCGGGGCGGCCACCCACGACTGCGAGGCGCCGACCGAGACGACGGCCCCGAACCGCTCGGCGCCCGTACGGGCAGCTGTCCCCGGGTCCCGCTCGACCTCGTCCCGGTCGAGGCCGCACAGCAGGGCCATCTCCTTGGTGTTCGGCGTCAGGACGGCGTTGCCGCCGAAGCGGCGCAGGCAGTCGGGATGGTCACCGACGTGGGCCAGGGCGTACGCGTCGAGCACAATGGTCGTGCTGGGGCGAAGCGCGGGTAGCAGCTTGTCGAGCAGTGCCGAGCAGGCCGCACCGTCGGTGACACCCGGCCCCACCAGCACCGCATCAGCCGACTGGGCCAGCTCGACCACCCGGTCGGCGCCCGCTGCGGACAAGGCACCCTGACCGGTCTGCGGCAGCCCTTCGACGAACGCCTCCGGCACGACAGTGGCCACCCCGACCGCGGCACTGTCCACGGTGGCGACCTGCAGCTTGCCGGCACCCGAGCGCAGCGCAGCCGTCGCGGCGAGGATCACCGCGCCGGGGGTCTGCGCGGAGCCGCCGACGACGAGCACCTGGCCCCGGTCCTCCTTGTCCCCGTCGCCGCCCGGCAGCCGCCAGTCGCGCAACAGCCCCTGGGTGACCTCGAGCGGGTCAGTCGCCGCCGACACGTTCGTCCTCCTGCGCGGTCACCTCGGTGCTGTCCTCCTCCAGCGGAGCCACGACGTTGTACGACTCCAGCCGCAGCCGGTCGCCGTCCCGGACAAACGTGGTGAGGCTGCAGTTCGCCACCGGGTTGCTGAGGCCGAGCTCGAGCACGGAGCGCTCGTCCATGTCGTCGATGAGGTAGCGGAAGAGCAGGACGATGACATCGTGGGAGAAGATCACGACCCGTTCGCCGCCATAGTCATGGCGGAGGCTCTCGTGGACGCTGCGCAGCCGGAGCAGCACGTCGGTCCACGACTCGCCGCCCGGGGGCCGCTGGTAGAACTTCCCGAGCCGGGACCGCAGGGCCGCCTGCTCCGGGAACTGAGCCTGGATGCCCCGCCAGGTCAAGCCGTCGAAGATGCCGAGGTCGCGGTCGCGCAGCCGCTCGTCGGAACGTCGGGGCAGCGCCGCGACCGGGCCGCCGCAGGTCTGGAGGGCGATCGCCGCCGTCTGCTGAGCCCTCAGGTAGGGCGAGGCCAGGACGACCGTGGGCAGCTCGTTCGCGGGGCGCCGGCCCAGCCAGCGGCCGAGGGCACTCGCCTGCTCCCTGCCGAGGTCGGAGAGCGGCACGTCCATGTCACGCGTGGCCAGCTCCAGCCGCTCCGACTGGGCAGCGGCAGCGGCAGCGTGCGCGACGTTGCCGGTGCTCTGACCGTGCCGCACCAGCCACAGCTGCTCCGGCGGCCTCACGGTCGGACACCTCGCGTCGCAGACATGGGCTGGTCCCTGCCCCTCCCGGTCGGCGGCTATGCCGCGGCGGTCGGTCTTTGCGGCGGCTCCAGGTGCGAAGATCGCCGCGTCCGACAAACTACCCACCTGAGGAGTCGGCCGTGGGGATTCCGGTCTATCCGTTCGTACTGCCGCCCGAGCCCGGCGCCGAAGGCCAGATCCTCACCGAGCTGCGCATCCACGGCGTCTCCGGTCCGGACCCTGCCGGCGTGCTGGAGTCGCCCGCCGTCTTCCACGTGGCCGGCGACGCGATCACCGGCTTCGCCAGGCGGCTCGGCGGCAACGCCTATGGCGCGACCGACCTGGTCGACCCGGCGGCCCCGCACCGCCGGCTCGAGGCCTTCTCCTGGCGTGGCGTGTCCTCGGGCGCCGCCAGCCGTTCGCTGTGGCTGCTGCTGACGCCGTTCGCTTTCCTCAACATCGCCGCCTGGATGCACCCGATCCCTCCGGAGGACCTGCCGCCCGAGGTCAGCGCGCAGGTCGGGCCGTACGACCTGCCCCGGCGCGATCCCTGGCACGACCGCCATGTCGTCGTGCTGCACTCGCTGCTGCGTGCTCTGGCGGTGGGGCTCACCCTGCTCCTCGTGCTCGCGACACTGGCTGCGACGGAGGACATTCCTTACCGGTCAACGCATGTGGCCTGTCCGGGCAGCCTGTCGACGGTGACGTGCGGCCGGGTCTACCGGGTCGGCGGACTCGTGGCCACGGGCGGCGTCCTGCTCCTCCTGCACATCCTCGCCAAGGTCACCTGGAAGCGGTACGAGGCCCGCAAGGCGACCTCGTCGAGGTCTGCCTTCATGACACCCCTTGCCTCGCCGTCCTTCTGGGACGTGAAGCCCTCGGTCCACGCTCAGGAGCGGGTGCACATGGCGGCCGGTGCCGGCCTCATCGGCTGGGTCGGCGCCCAGCCCTCGCTGCGCGGCTCCGGCGTACTCAGCGTGACCGGCCTGTCGATCGGAGTTGCTGCCGTGATGGGGATCCTGGCGTGGCCACGGTTCTCCATGGCCGGCGACCTCGGCCGGGCGGAGCCGCTCACGGAGGAGGCCGCCAAGGCAGCACTCAAGGTCGGCGGCGGCACCAGCGGCAGCCCGTACAACTCAGGGCCGGCATCCCCGTTCGACCCGATGCGCGAGCCACCGCCGTGGTGGTCCTGGGTGCGGGGCTCGGCCCCGGGCCGGCTGGTCGGCGGGCTGGCGGTGGTTGCCGCGGTGGTCGGGGTCGTGCTCGGAGTCGCTGCCGTGGTCCGGTCGGCGGCGCACGGGTCGCACCCGACAGTGCCCCGGCCGGCCGGTGACCTGTTCCGGGTCCGGCCTGCCCTGGGCGTGCTCCTGGCGGCCTTGACCGCGCTGATGGCGGCGGTCTTCGTGGTCGTGGCGCTGATGCGCCGTCGCGCGCCGGCCAACCGCAACCACCGGCCGATGCTGGGCGGCTGGGCGGCTGCCTTGATGCCACCGGTGGCGTTCCTGGTCTCCGGGGTGCTGAGCAGCGCCGCGGTGCTCGCGGCGAGCAAGGTCTTCGACCACAAGGCGAGGCACATCATCACTCCCGGCTTCGCCGAGCTGGCCAACGTCGGGTCGTCCGTCGTCCTGCTGACCGTGGTGGCAGCGGCCGGCTTCATGGTCGCGTTCATGCTGACCAGCAGGAGGCGCTACAACGACGTCCTCGTCGACGCGCGCGTACGGCACCCGGAGGATCGGCCGGCCTACCGGAAGGCCTGCGGCACAGCACATGTCGTCCGCTCGGGCTACCGTGCCGTACCGTTGCTGACTCTCGGCGCGCTGGTGTGGATGGTCACGACGCTGGTCGTGGTGATCACCGGGTCCCGGCCCTACGCCGCAGCACTGCTGCTCACCTTGTTCGCGCTGGCCGTGGCAGGGCTACCCGGACTGCTGATCACGGTCTTCCGCAACGTCGGCAAGCGGCGGGCCGTCGGCGTCGTCTGGGACGTGACGACGTTCTGGCCGCGGGCGGTGCACCCGCTCGCGCCGCCGTGCTACGCGGAGCGGGTCATCCCCCAGCTCGTCAGCCGGATCGACGCTCTCGAGGAACGCGGACCGGTCCTGGTCTCGGGACACAGCCAGGGCGCGATGATCAGCAGCGCACTGTTCCAGCAGCTGCCGACGGCGGAGACCAACACGGCTCTGGTCACCTACGGTTGCCAGCTGAGCTTTCTGTTCGCCCGCGCTTTCCCCTCGTACTGCGGGGGTTTCGTGCTCGACCAGCTGGCTAGCGACCTGGGGGTGCCGTCCGGCGACCAACCCGGCCAGCCGTCGCGCTGGCTCAACCTGTTCCGGCTCACCGACCTGCTGGGAAGCACGGTCTTCCTGTCCACCAGCTACTGCGACGTCAACCGCGAGGTGTCCGACCCCCGCTACGCCCGCTACATCCAGACTCCGGCAGACCAGGCCAATCCGCGGCTGTCGCTGCAGGCCCCGGCAGGTCCGGTCTCCGGCGACCTGATCACCTCCACCAGGCCGCTGGGTCACTCGGACTACCCGGCCTCGTACGAGTACCGCCTCGCGGCCCGGCAGCTGGACGCCGTACTGGGCCACGGAACTCCCTAGCATTGCCGGACGTTGGCTGTTCGTCCGCTGCCAACCTCTGCGCAGCAAGGGATCCTCGATGCGTCGACGAACGAACAGACCGCCGCGGCCGCGTACCTCCGGCGTCGCCCTTGGCCCGTTGTTCGAGCTGTTCCAGCCGGGTGTCCGGCACATCGAGGAGCAGCGGCAGAGCGAGGCGATGCTGCGCGACGACGAGGAGTCCGGTGCACCGCCGCTGGGCATCGACCTCGACGCCGGCACAGCGGTGATCCAGTTGAGGCGCCCGGTGCCGCCGGACGATGACGCGGCCTAGAGACCGCCGTCGGCCATGATGTAATTGCTTTCGCAAGGAACCCACCGGGTCCGGAGGAGCAGCGTCATGCCCGTACTGAAGATCATCATCGCGAGCACCCGTCCCGGCCGGGTCGGTGCGAGCGTCGGTGCCTGGATCACCTCGGTCGCCCGGCAGCACCAGGGCTTCACCGTCGAGGTGCTCGACCTGGCCGAGATCGCGCTGCCCCTGATGGACGAGCCCCACCACCCGCGGCTGGCCAAGTACACCCAGGACCACACCAAGGCGTGGAGCGCCAGCATCGCCGGTGCTGACGCCTTCGTCTTCGTGATGCCGGAGTACAACTACAGCTTCACCGCGCCGCTGAAGAACGCGCTCGACTACCTGTTCGCAGAGTGGCAGCACAAGCCGGTCGGCCTGGTCAGCTATGGCGGCGTCTCCGGCGGCCTCCGCGCGGCCCAGCAGATCAAGCAGGTCGTCACGACCCTGAGCATGATGCCGTTGGTCGAGGCGGTGACCATCCCGATGGTGGCCTCGCTGGTCGTCGACGGCGTCCTGCAGCCCACCGAGCCGATGGAGCTGTCCGCGGGCGCCATGCTCGACTCGCTGGTGCGCTGGGAGAAGGCGCTGCGCACCCTGCGGCCGGTCATCGAGACCGACGAAGACGTCGCCTGACCCGTGGCCGAGGACAGCACCCGGATCGGCCGGGCCCAGCAGGACCTGCTGCGTCAGGTTCACCAGCACCTGCGCTCGGAGCTCACCGCCATCCTCGATGCGGTCGACCAGGTGGCCGCCGGCGCCGCTGACCCCGAGTCGACACGGTCGTTGATCAACGCCCTCACCATGCGGCAGAACTACTGGACGCTCGGATCGTTCTGCTCCGGCTACTGCCGGACCCTCACGATGCACCACGGCATCGAGGACGCCGCCATGTTCCCGGGGCTGGTCGCCCGTGAGCCGGGGATCGCCGCTGTGGCCGAACGTCTCAGCGCCGAGCACGAGGTCATCCACGACGTCCTGGTCGAGCTGGACAAGGCGCTGGTCGCGCTCGTCGACGGCGGGTCCGACCTGCCGGCCGTACGGGAGCAGGTGCAGCTTCTCTCCGACCTGCTGCTGCCACATCTCGCGTACGAGGAGGAGCAGCTGATGCCCGTGATCGGCAGGCTGACCGAGCGGGTGGTCTAGTCCCGGTCCCCGTAGGAGAGACTGGGCGGATGCAGCAGATCGAGGTGGGCGACGCGGGCATCCGGCTGGGACAGCTGCTCAAGCTGGCCGGCCTGGTCGACTCCGGCGGCGAGGCCAAGACGGTGCTCGCGGCCGGTGAGGTCACCGTCAACGGGGTGGTCGAGACCCGCCGCGGCGCACAGCTGCGACCCGGCGACGTGGTCCACCTGCCGGGGTCCACCGTCCAGCTGACCTGAGAACCGGCTGACGGATTTGTCCGGTCCCAACCGTTTCAGCAGCAGCTGGCGGCAGCCGAGTTTCTACCTGTGCGCGGGCTGAGAGACGGCCGCCGCCAGTTCGGTCGAGGCGGACGGTCCACCGGAGACTGAACCTGGGCCCCACACCGAGGAGATCAGATGCAGAGGCTTGCGCGCTTCGCCGTACGTCAGAGATGGACAGTTGTCGGCGTTTGGCTGGCGGTGATCCTCGGCAGCAACTTCATCTCTCAGGCTGCGGGTGGCGGGGCCTACAAGAACGACTTCAAGCTGCCGCACACCGAGGCCCAGACCGTCGCCAAGCTGCTGACCAGCGCGGGGCTCGACAAGCAGAACGGCGCCGTGGGCACGGTGGTCCTGCACGCCACGTCGGGCAAGCTCACCGACCAGGCTGCGAAGCTCCAGCCGGTGCTTGCGGCCTTGTGCCAACCGGCATCCAACGGCATCGCCTCGGTCACGTCCCCGTTCGGCACGGTGGCCTGCGGCTCCCCCGCCACGACCCCGACGGCCGCTGACAAGGCCGCCGAGGCAGCGTTGCTCAGCTCTGACGGCACGATCGGGCTGGCCCAGCTGCAGTTCGCCAAGCCCGAGGTCCTGCTGCCGGCGGCCCAGAGCGTCCAGAAGGCCACCAAGGCGCTCGACTCGCCCACCCTCCAGGTCGAGCTCACCGGCGACGCCTTCCAGGCCCTCGGCCAGACCCAGAAGGGCATCCCGCCGGAGCTCTTCGGCATCATCGCCGCGCTGATCATCCTGGCGCTGGTCTTCCGTACCTTCCTGGCCACGATCCTGCCCCTGGTCAGCGCAGCTGCGGCTGCCGGCACCGGGCTCGCCGCGATCGCCTTGCTGTCCCACGTGATGAGCGTCGCCGACTTCGCCACCCAGCTCGCCACGCTGATGATCCTGGGCTGTGGCATCGACTACGCCCTGTTCATCGTCACCCGGCATCGAAAGAACCTGCTCAACGGCATGACCGTCGAGGACTCGGTCTCGGTGGCGCTCAACACCTCCGGCCGGGCGGTCATGTTCGCCGGGATCACCGTGTGCATCGCGATTCTCGGCCTGTGCGCCCTGCAGGTGAGCTTCTTGTACGGGGTCGCCATCGGCACCGCTATCGGCGTGGCGCTGACCATGCTGGCGTCCCTCACCCTGATGCCGGCCCTGCTCGGCTTCATCGGCCTCCGGGTGCTGACCCGCAAGCAGCGCCGCGCTCTGGCCGGCGACACCGTCGACCACACCGAGAGGCCCGGCGTCTGGTACCGCTGGTCGCACCTCATCGAGCGCCGGCCCATGCTGCCCGCGATCGGCGCCACCGCCGTGCTCGTCCTGCTGGCCATTCCGTTCTTCGGCATCCGGCTGGGCAACTCCGACCAGGGCCTCGACCCGTCGGGTTCCACCACCCGCAAGGGCTACGACCTGGTGACGCAGGGCTTCGGTCCCGGCTACAACGGCAAGCTGGAGCTGGTCGTGTCCGGACCTCAGGCGGCTGACCCGGCGTTCCTCAAGACGGTCACCGACACCCTGAGCGCGCAGCCGGGTGTGGTCCGGACCAGCATCCACGTCCAGCCGCTGCCGGGCGGCGAGCTGACCTTCGTCGGGTTCACCCCCACCACGTCGCCGCAGGACCAGAAGACCACGGACCTGGTCAAGCACCTGCGTTCGTCCGTACTGCCACCGGTCGTGAACGGCGGGCAGACCCACGTCTACGTCTACGGCGCCACGGCCATCCAGGTCGACTTCGCCAAGGTGCTGCAGGCCAAGATGCCGATCTTCTTCCTTGCCGTGATCGGGTTGTCGTTCCTGCTGCTGATGGTGGCCTTCCGCAGCATCGTGATCCCGATCACCGCGGCGGTGATGAACGTGTTGGCCGCCGGCGCCTCCTTCGGCCTGATCGTCGCGATCTTCCAGTGGGGCTGGGGCTCCGAGCTGCTCGGCATCGGCAAGGGCGGTCCGATCGAACCGTTCATCCCGGTGATGTTCTTCGCGATCCTGTTCGGACTCTCGATGGACTACCAGGTCTTCCTGGTCAGCCGGATGCACGAGGAGTGGACCAAGACCCACGACAACAAGCGCGCGATCACCGTTGGCCAGGGTGAGACCGGCGGCATCATCACCGCCGCAGCAGTGATCATGATCGCGGTCTTCTCCGGCTTCATCCTCGGTGACAACCGCATCATCAAGCTGTTCGGCATCGGACTGGGCGGCGCCATCTTCATCGACGCGTTCCTGCTCCGCACGATCCTGGTGCCATCGCTGATGCACCTGCTCGGCAAGGCCAACTGGGCCTACCCGAAGTTCCTCGAGAAGGT
>JAWWOM010000020.1:0-2747 GCA_033851655.1 Frankiales bacterium | reverse complement strand
CAACCTGCTGGGCATCCGGGCGGCGATGAAGGCGCTGCCGGAGCTCCGGCACGTCGCCGTCTTCGACACCTCGTTCCATCAGACGATGCCGCCGCGTGCGTACCGCTATGCCGTGCCCCGCCGGTGGTACGACGAGCTCGGGTTCCGCCGCTACGGCGCCCACGGGACCAGCTTTCGCTATGTGAGCGGCAAGGCGGCCGAGCTGCTGGACCGGCCGCTGACCGAGCTGGCGCTGGTCGTCGCCCACCTCGGCAACGGCTGCAGCGCAGTGGCCATCGACGGCGGCCGGTCGGTCGACACCACGATGGGGCTGACGCCGCTCGAGGGACTCGTGATGGGTACGCGGTCCGGCGACGTCGACCCCAGCGTCTTCGGCTATCTCGCCAGCCAGACCGGCCTGAGCATCGACCAGATCACCTCGGCGTTGAACAAGGAGAGCGGGCTGCTCGGACTGTCCGGCCTGAGCAACGACCTCCGTACGATCTCCGAAGCCGCGGCCGACGGCAACGAGGACGCGTCCCTCGCACTGGAGCTGTTCTGCTACCGGTTGGCCAAGGCCGTCGCCGCGCTTGTCGTGCCGCTCCGCCGGCTCGACGCGCTCGTCTTCACCGGCGGCATCGGCGAGAACAGCACGGTGGTGAGGTCGAAAGTGCTGGCAATGCTGGGGTTTCTTGGCCTGGAGGAGAACATCATCGCGAACGCCGAGCATGGCCGTAACCACCGCGGCCGGGTCAGCCTGATGGGTTCACCGGTCGCGCTGGTCGTCCCCACCAACGAGGAGCTGGTCATCGCCCGGGACACCGCGGCGCTGGTCGACGGCGCCAGCGCGTGACGCACACCATCCTGGTCGTGCCCACCGGCCACGGCGTGGGCCTCACCGCCACCTGCCTCGGTCTCGTACGGGCCCTCGACCGGCTCGGCATGCCGGTCTCGTTCGCCAAGCCGATCGCGCAACCCGGCCAGGAAGGCCCGGAGCGGTCGACGGCACTGATCCGGCTGGCCACCCGGCTCGACCCGCCGGAGCCCATCGCGGCAGCGCAGGCGGAGGCCCTGCTCAGCGTCGGCGCGGTCGACTCACTGATGGAGCAGGTGATCGCGCTGACCTCACCGTTGGTGTCGGGCAGCGGCGTCCTGATCATCGAAGGCCTGGTGCCTGGCGCCGGGCAGCTCTACTCGAGCCGGGTCAACCTCGCGCTGGCCAAGGCTCTGGACGCGTCCGTGGTCCTGGTCGGGGCACCGGAGGAGGCCGATGACTCCCTCGAGGAGCTGGCCGAGACGATGGCGATCGCGGCGAGCACCTACCGCGCCGGCGAGGAGATCCGGGTCATCGGCTCGATCGTCAACCGGTTGCCACCGGGCTCCGTCGGCCAGGCCGCAGGTGTGCTGGCCAAGCACGGCCTGCACTGCGTGGGCACCGTACCGGCCAGTCCCGAGATGGCCCGGCTGCGGGTGCTGGACCTGGCCAGGGCGATGCAGGCGACCGTGCTCAACGAGGGCGAGTGGGGCAGCCGGCGCATCCACGCCGTGTCCGTGGCAGCGCAGTCGGTGCCGCGGGTGCTCAGCGCGCTCGCCGACGGCCGGCTGGTGGTGTGTCCCGGCGACCGGGTTGACGTCATCATGGCCACCTGTCTCAAGGCTCTCGGCGGTGTCCGCCTCGCCGCGCTGCTGCTGACCGGTGGCGTCGGCCCCGACCCGGCGGTCTGGGAGCTGACCGAGGCGGCGAGGGCGACCGGGCTGCCGATCCTGCTGGTGGACGAGCCGACCTACGAGACCGCGAACGCGGTGCACGCGCTGAGCCCGGAGGTGGCGGCCGACGACGCCGAACGGGCAGAGACGGTCATGCGCACGGTGGCCGACCATCTCGACGAGACCTGGCTGCGCGGGCTGGTCGCGGACACCCATGAGCACCGGTTGAGCCCCGCGGCGTTCCGCTACCGCATCACCTCCGCCGCCCGCGGCGCGCACAAGCGGATCGTGCTGCCCGAGGGGGCTGAGCCACGTACCCTCCAGGCCGCGGCCATCGCCGCCGAACGCGGCCTCGCCGAGTGCATCTTGTTGGCCACCGAGACCGAGATTGCCGCGCAGACAAGGGTTCTCGGGCTCACGCTGCCCCGGGGCGTGACCATCATCGATCCCGCTTCGGTGGCCGAGCGCTACGTCGATGCCTACGTCGAGCGGCGCAGGCACAAGGGCGCGACGGCCGACATCGCCCGCGAGCAGCTCAGCGACACCGTGGTCCTCGGCACCATGATGCTGGCGCTGGACGAGGTGGACGGGCTGGTCGCGGGCGCCGTACACACGACTGCCCACACCCTGCGGCCCGCCCTGCAGCTGATCAAGACCGCGCCGGGTGCGGCCCTCGTCTCCTCGGTCTTCTTCATGTGCCTGCCCGACGAGGTGATCGTGTACGGGGACTGCGCGGTCAACCCCAACCCGACCGCCGAGCAGCTCGCCGACATCGCCCTGCAGTCAGCGGCTTCCGCGACGGCGTTCGGGATCGAGCCGCGGGTGGCGATGCTGAGCTATTCGACCGGCGGGTCGGGCAGCGGGTCCGACGTCGACCGCGTGGCCGAGGCGACCCGGATCGCCCGCGAACGGGCGCCGGGGCTGGCGATCGACGGTCCGCTCCAGTACGACGCCGCCGCCATCGCCTCGGTCGCCGCGTCCAAGCGGCCGGACTCGCCGGTGGCCGGGCGGGCGACGGTGTTCATCTTCCCGGACCTCAACACCGGCAACACGACCTACAA
>JAWWOM010000430.1:0-2994 GCA_033851655.1 Frankiales bacterium | reverse complement strand
GCAGGTGGCTCGAGGAGACGGGGCTGACGCCGCTGCAGTGGCTGCTCCGCGCCCGGATCCAGCTGGCCCGCGAGCTCATCGAAGCGGCCGAGCTCAGCGTCGACCAGATCGCCGCGCGGTGCGGGCTGGGGACGGCCGCCAACCTGCGGCTGCACTTCCGCCGCCTGGTCGGCACGACGCCGACCGCCTACCGGCGGAGCTTCGTCGGCGACTGGTCAGAGCCCGGTGGTCTTCAGCCAGTCGAGGACCGCGTGAGCCACCTCCGTCGAGCCGCTGTCGACCGTGAGTGAGTGGCCGCGGCCCTCGAACTGCTTGAGCTCGGTGATCGCTGTGGAGTGCCGGTACTGCTTGAGGGTTGACCGGGTCACGACGTCGGGCACCGTGCGGTCCTCGAGCCCGGAGACCAGCAGCAGTGGGCCCCGCGTGTTGTTGTGGGTATCGACCTTGGCCTCGGAGTGCAGGGTGAAGTTGGCGGCGGCGGCCTGGAACAGCGGCTTGGCCGGCGAGGGGATGCTCCATCGCTCCCACAGCGCGTCCGACTCCTCCTGCGACACCGCATTGCCGAACCCGTACCGGAACTCCTCCTTGGTCAGCGCCACCGCCTTGTGCAGGTTGGCCGGGTTGGCCAGTGCCGGGAGGGCAGAGCGCAGCTGAGCCAGCGGCAGCGGCAGGACACCCTTGATCTGCGCCGGGTCGATCGCGACGCCGGCGATCCCCAGACCCTGGCCCAGCAGCTTCTCGGTGATCAGTCCGCCGAACGAGTGCCCGATGATGATCGGCTCGGACTCCAGCTCGGCGATGACGTCAGCGAAGTGCTGGGCTGCGTCAGCGATGCCGACGTTGGCCACCCGTTCGGGGTGCAGCCGCGCATCGGCGACCGTGGCGGGTTCACCGGGCCAGCCGGGGGCGACCGGCGCGTAGCCGGCCTCGCTGAACAGCTCCAGCCAGCGCTGCCAGCTGGTGGCATGCAGCCAGAGGCCGTGGATGAACAGGACGGGGGTGGGTGTGCTCACGGTGTGCCCCTTACAGTTTGTGGTGCGCGCCCGGGGACAGAGGTCCGGCGAGGCTTGTCCAACATGCCGCCGCTCGGCCGCAGTTGTCCAGAGCTGCAGGGAAGCCGCCGCCATGGTGGCCGGCACGGCTCTGCGGCAGGATGTGACCGAACCAGCGCCCGTCCCGAGGAGTCCCCATGGCAGTGCACCCCCGGGCCGGTACCCCGGCCACCCCCGCCGACCTGGTCGACGTCGCGCACCTGGTGACGGCGTACTACTCAGATCAGCCGGATCCGCAGCAACCGGACCAGCGGGTCGCCTTCGGCACCTCTGGACACCGCGGATCGTCGCTCAGGGCAGCGTTCAACGAGAACCACATCGTCGCCACCAGCCAGGCCATCTGTGAATACCGCGCCGCCCAGGGCACCGACGGACCGCTCTTCCTGGGCAGGGACACGCACGGGCTCAGCGAGCCGGCGTTCGTCAGCGCGCTGGAGGTGTTCGCCGCCAACGACGTGACGGTCCTCATCGACAGCCGTGACGGCTACACGCCGACCCCGGCGCTGTCCCACGCGATCCTGGGCTACAACCGCGGCCGCACAACGGGTCTGGCCGACGGGGTGGTCGTCACTCCCTCGCACAACCCGCCAACCGACGGCGGTTTCAAGTACAACCCGCCGAACGGTGGCCCGGCCGACACCGATGCCACCGGCTGGATCCAGGACCGGGCCAACGAGCTGCTCCGCTCCAAGCTGATCGGCATCCGGCGGATCCCCTACGCCAAGGCGCTGGCCGCGGAGACCACCCAGCGATTCGACTTCCTCGACTCCTACGTCGCCGATCTGCCGGCGGTGCTGGACCTCGACGCCGTACGGGACGCCGGCGTGCGGATCGGTGCCGACCCGCTGGGTGGTGCCAGCGTCGGCTACTGGGGCGAGATCGGCTCCCGGTACGGGCTCGACCTGACCGTGGTCAACCCGCTGGTCGACGCGACGTTCCGGTTCATGACCCTGGACTGGGACGGCAAGATCCGGATGGACTGCTCGTCCCCGTACGCGATGGCCTCACTGGTCGCCGCCAAGGACACCTACCAGATCGCCACGGGGAACGACACCGACGCCGACCGGCACGGCATCGTCACCCCGGACGCCGGCCTGATGAACCCCAACCACTACCTGTCCGTCGCCATCGCCTATCTGTTCGCACACCGGCCGCGATGGCCTGCCAATGCTGCGATCGGCAAGACCTTGGTGTCGTCCTCGATGATCGACCGCGTCGCGGCAGAGCTCGGCCGTACGTTGCTCGAGGTGCCGGTCGGCTTCAAGTGGTTCGTGGCCGGGCTGCTCGACGGGTCGGTCGGCTTCGGTGGCGAGGAGAGCGCGGGGGCGTCGTTCCTGCGCCGCGACGGATCGGTGTGGACCACCGACAAGGACGGCATCATCCTCGACCTGCTCGCCTCGGAGATCCAGGCGGTGACCGGCCGTTCGCCCAGCGAGCACTACGCGGACCTGGTGGCGAAGTTCGGCGACCCGGCCTACGCGCGCGTGGACGCTCCGGCCAACCGCGAGCAGAAAGCCGTACTGGCAAAGCTTTCCCCGTCGCAGGTCACCGCATCGTCACTGGCCGGTGAGCCGATCACCGGCGTGCTCACCACTGCTCCTGGCAACGGCGCCGCCATCGGCGGGCTCAAGGTGACGACCGAGTCCGGCTGGTTCGCGGCGCGGCCCTCCGGCACCGAGGACGTCTACAAGATCTACGCCGAGTCCTTCCGTGGCGCCGACCACCTGGCCCAGCTGCAGGACGACGCCCGCGAGCTCGTGACGCGGGCGCTCGGTTAGGCCCGGCGCCAGGCGCGCTGGTCACAGACCGCGGGGTTCCTCGATGCCGCCGGTGAAGTAGCCGGCCATCAGCTCGCGGGACCAGGCCGGTTGGCGGATGGGCGTGCGCGGCGCGAACTCGCTCAGGTACGGCTTGATGTCCAGCACCGGCGTGCCGTCGATCG
>JAWWOM010000424.1:0-4272 GCA_033851655.1 Frankiales bacterium | reverse complement strand
CGCCGCGGCCCGACCACCGAGACCAGCAGCCCTTCGGCCCGGCACAGCGCCGCGAGCTCCGCACCGGTGTACGGCGTCGCCCGCAGGTCCAGGACGACGATGTTGGTGTCCACCTCGTCCGGCGCGGTCAAGCCGGCGACGGCGGACGCCAGCGCCTCAGCCAATGCCGCGGCCCGCCGGTGGTCCTCGGCCAGCCGCTCCACGTGGTGGTCGAGGGCGAAAAGCCCAGCAGCAGCAAGGATGCCGGCCTGCCGCATGCCGCCGCCGAGTCGCTTGCGCAGGACGCGCGCCTGGGCCACCCGCTCGGCCGAGGCCACGAGGACGGAGCCCACCGGAGCCCCCAGACCCTTGGACAGGCAGACCGACATGGTGTCGAACAGTCCGCCGTACGCGGCCGGCGAGACTCCCGTCGCGACCGACGCATTCCAGATCCGGGCGCCGTCGCAGTGCAGCGCCGCGCCCGCCTCGGCGGTGAGCGAACGCAACGCCACCAGCTGCTCGTACGGGTAGACCGCGCCGCCACCGCGGTTGTGCGTCTGCTCCACGGCCACAGCCCGGGTCACCACGGTGCCGAAGCCGGCCGGCCGCAGGCTCGGCGCCAGGGCACAGGGGTCGATCAGGCCCCGGGGGCTGACGAGGGTGCGGGTCTGGATGCCGCCGAGCTGCGCGGCCGCGCCGTGCTCATAGGTGACGATGTGCGCGTCGGAGTCGCAGATCAGCTCCTCGGCCGGCGGCACCAGCAGCCGCAGGCAGATCTGGTTGCCCATCGTGCCGCTGGGGACGAACAGGGCGGCCTCGTGGCCGAACAACGCAGCCACCCGGGCCTCGAGCGCGTTGACGGTCGGGTCCTCGCCGTAGACGTCGTCGCCCACCTCGGCGGCCGCCATCGCCGCCCGCATGCCCGCCGTCGGCCTGGTGAGCGTGTCGCTGCGCAGGTCGACCGGCCGTTCGGGGCTCATGCCCTGCGGGACCGTCGGCGCTGCAGCATCTCGGCCACGAGGAAGGCCAGCTCGAGGGACTGCCCGGTGTTCAGCCGCGGGTCGCATGCGGTCTCGTACCGGCCGGCGAGGTCGGCATCGCTGATCGCCTGCCCGCCGCCGAGGCACTCGGTGACGTCCTCGCCGGTCAGCTCGATGTGGATGCCGCCCGGGATGGTGCCGAGCGACTCGTGCACCTCGAAGAAGCCGCGCACCTCGTTGAGCACGTCGTCGAAGTGCCGCGTCTTGTAGCCGGTGGACGACTCGATCGTGTTGCCGTGCATCGGGTCGCAGGTCCAGACGACCTGGGCGCCGGTCGCCTCGACCGCCTCGACGATCGCCGGCAGCAGGTCGGTGACCTTGCGGGCGCCGAGCCGGGTGATGACGGTGAGCCGGCCGGGGGTGCGGTCCGGATCCAGCGCCTCGACCAGCGCCGCGGCGTCGGACGGTTTGGCGGTCGGCCCGACCTTGATGCCGATCGGGTTGTTGATCTGCTTGGCGAAGGCGATGTGGGCACCGTCGAGGGCGCGGGTGCGTTCACCGATCCAGACCATGTGCGCCGACAGGTCGTAGTCCTTGCCGTCCTCGTCGCTGCGGGTGAGCGCAGCCTCGTACTCGAGCAGCAGTGCCTCGTGGCTGGAGTAGAGCTCGACGCCACGGGCCGCTGCGAGCCCGTCGAGGTCGATGCCGATCGCCGACATGAAGGCGATCGCCCGGTCGATCTCCGCGGCGATCTGCTCGTAGCGCTGGCCGGCCGGCGAGCGCTTGACGAAGTCCTTGTTCCACAGGTGTACGGCGCGCAGGTCGGCGTCGCCACCCGTCGCGAAGGCCCGCATCAGGTTGAGCGTCGAAGCCGCGGAGTGGTAGGCGCGCAGCAGCCGGCGCGGGTCGGGGGTCCGGGCCTCGAGCGAGCGGGACAGGTCGTTGACGGCGTCACCGCGGTAGGACGGCAGCTCCATCCCGTCGATTTTCTCGACGCCGCTGGAGCGGGGTTTGGCGTACTGGCCGGCGATCCGGCCGACCTTGACCACCGGGACGCTGGCGCCGTAGGTCAGCACCGCTGCCATCTGGAGCAGGGTCTTGATCTTGTCCCGGATCTGGTCGTAGGTCGCGGCCACGAAGGTCTCCGCGCAGTCCCCGCCCTGGAGCAGGAACGCCTCGCCCCTGGCCACGCTGGCGAGCCGGCCGCGCAGGGTGTCGCACTCCGACGGCATGACCAGCGGCGGCAGCGAGGAAAGCTCCGCGGCCACCGCGCCCAGGGCCGCCAGGTCCGGCCAGGCCGGCTGCTGGGCGATCGGCAGCGCGCGCCAGTCCACCCCGGTGGCGGGAGCGAGTGGAGCGGCGTTCAGGTCGGAGTCAGGCAGCACGGTCACGCCGTACAGCCTACGAGTCGGGCCGCCGGCCAACGAGGATTTACCCGGCATGCGGGACGGTTGCGTGCGCCGTCCTGCCGCTCCTCCGCCGCCGATAGCGGGACTATCGTCGCCGCCGGCCCGGGTTTTCGCCGATAGCGGCGCTATCGACGGGTGGGCCCGGAGCGCCGATAGCGGCGCTATCACCGGAATCCGCCGCCGAAAAGGTCGATACCGCCGCTATCGACCCGAGGTGATGGCTCAGCGGAACGCGAACGGGCCGCCCACCGGTGAGGTGGCCGGCCCGTCGTACGCCATGGCTCTAGCCGAAGAAGACCTCGGCCTCTTCGAACCGCTCCTTGGGGACGAGCTTGAGCTCCTTGGTCGCCTCGTCGAGCCCGACCGAGATGATGTCGGTGCCCCGCAGGGCCGTCATGGTGCCCCACTGACCCTCCTGCACGGCGTCGATCGCGCGCAGCCCGAAGCGGGTGGCGAGCACCCGGTCGAACGCGGTCGGGGTGCCGCCGCGCTGGACGTGGCCCAGGATCGTCGCCCTGGCCTCCTTGCCGGTACGGGTCTCGATCTCCTTGGCCAGGATGTCGCCGATGCCGCCGAGCCGGACGTGGCCGAACGCGTCCAGGTCGCCGGAGACCAGCGTCATCGTGCCCTCGGCCGGCACGGCGCCCTCGGAGACCACGATGATCGGTGAGTAGTGGCTGGCGAAGCGCTGCTCGACGTAGGCGCAGACCGCCTCGATGTCGAACGGGCGCTCGGGCAGCAGGACCACGTTGGCGCCGCTCGCCATGCCGGCGTGCAGGGCGATCCAGCCGGCGTGCCGGCCCATGACCTCGACGATGAGCACCCGGTGGTGACTCTCAGCGGTCGTGTGCAGCCGGTCGATCGCCTCCATGCAGATGTTGACGGCGGTGTCGAAGCCGAACGTGTAGTCCGTCGCGCCGAGGTCGTTGTCGATGGTCTTGGGGACACCGACGACCTTGACGCCCTCGTCGTGCAGCCGCTTGGCCACCCCGAGGGTGTCCTCGCCGCCGATGGCGATGAGGGCGTCGATGCCGAGGCTCTCGAGGTTCTCCTTGATCCGGCGCACGCCGTTCTCGATCTTGAACGGGTTGGTGCGGCTGGAGCCGAGGATCGTGCCGCCGCGCGGGAGGATGCCGCGGACCTGGTCGATGCCGAGGACCATCGTCTCGCCCTCGAGCGGGCCCCGCCACCCGTCCCGGAAACCGACGAACTCGTGGCCGTAGATGCCCACGCCCTTGCGGACCACCGCACGGATGACGGCGTTGAGCCCGGGGCAGTCGCCGCCGCCGGTGAGGACACCGATGCGCATCAGTTTCTCCTTGATCGTGTCTGGTTCAGGTCGGTTCGGTTCCGGGTGCTGCAGTCGAACGGTTGTCGTGGCGGGGCCAGTCTGCCCCGGCGACGCCGACTTGTCGGTACGCATCATGCCGTGCTCATCACCGGCGCCGCACATCCCCCCGGCGACATGCCAGCGGCGGGGCGGTCAAGGCTCGCCCCCCAGGCGCCGACGGATGAGCGTGGGAACAGTGCGCGGAACGACCGGCGGCGTGCCCTGGCGTGCCCGTACCCTCGGCCTGGTCAGCCTCGTCCTCGCCCTGGGAACGGCCGGTAGCGCCACCGCGGCAACCCCCGCGAAGCCCCCGGCCAAGCCGGCGCCGGTGACCGCTGCGTCGCTGAGGGCGTTGCAGCACCAGCTCGACGTGGCCACCGCAGAGGCGCAGGTCACCGGCGATGACGTGCTGCGCACCGCCGCGGCGTCCGACGGTCTGCGGCTCAGCCTGGACGACCTCGCGGCTCAGCAGGCCCAGGCGCGGGCCCAGCTCGACGTCACCGCCGTCCAGGTGTACGAGGCCGCTCCGCCGCAGGGACTGCCCGACCTCGAGTCGATCATGATCGACCCCGGC
>JAWWOM010000417.1:0-14118 GCA_033851655.1 Frankiales bacterium | reverse complement strand
CGTAGGCCGCGTTCAGGGTCTTGGTGGACACCCGCTCGTCACCGACCGTGGCAGCCGTACCGACGTGGGACTGGCAGCCCGAGACCAGCAGGGCAGCGGCGAGCGAGCCGATGCCCCAAGCTGTGGTGCGCACCTTGCTGGTCACGATCGTCCTTCCGTCCGGGTCGTCGCAGAGCCGGGTGACAGGGTGCCTAGGTTACCGGTCAGCCGGCCGACCGCACTGCCGGGGGCACCTCGGTCAGCACGCTGTCCAGGAACGCCGTGCACCAGTCCAGCAGCGCGGTGTCCTGTACGGGCTGCCCGCCGATCCGCGCGGTCATCGGACGCGGCACCAGCAGGGTCCGTACGGCCTCCTTGACCATGGTCTTCGGATAGAGCCGTTCCAGCCGCAGCTCTTGGGACTCCTTGAGCGTCACCGGCAGGAACCGGATGTGGTTGCCCTGCTGGGTGACCTCGGTGATCCCGAACTTGCGGGCGTGCACCCGGAACGCGGCGACGGCGAACAGGTTGTCCACCTCCGTCGGTGGTACGCCGTAGCGGTCGCGCAGCTCTTCCCGTACGGCAAGGACGGCGTCGGTGTCGGAGGCGGCAGCGATCCGGCGATAGGCCTCCAGGCGCAGCCGCTCGCCGGGGATGTAGTCGTGCGGGAGGTGCGCGTCGACGGGCAGCTCGACCTTGACCGGCGGCAGCTCGACGGCGCCTGGGTCGTTGCGGAACTCGGCCACCGCCTCGCCGACCAGGCGGATGTAGAGATCGAACCCGACTGCTGCGATGTGGCCGGACTGCTCGCCGCCGAGCAGGTTGCCCGCCCCGCGGATCTCCAGGTCCTTCATCGCGACCGCCATGCCCGCGCCCAGCTCGGTGTGCTGGGCGATGGTGGCGAGCCGGTCGTGGGCCGTCTCGGTGAGGGGTTTCTCTGCTGGGTAGAGGAAGTAGGCGTAGGCCCGCTCGCGCGCACGGCCCACCCGGCCGCGGATCTGGTGCAGCTGGGACAGGCCGAAGACGTCCGCCCGGTCGACGATGAGGGTGTTGGCGCTCGAGATGTCGATGCCACTCTCGACGATGGTGGTGCAGACCAGGACGTCGAACTCCTTCTCCCAGAACGCGAGCATGGTCGCCTCCAGCGCGTCCTCGCCCATCTGCCCGTGGGCAGTGCCGATCCGGGCCTCCGGTACGAGGTCACGCAGGTGGGCGGCCACCCGGTCGATCGACTCGACTCTGTTGTGCACGTAGAAGATCTGCCCCTCACGCAACAGCTCGCGCCGGATGGCGGCCGCGATCTGCCGTTCGTCGTACGGGCCCACGAAGGTCAGCACGGGGTGCCGTTCCTCGGGCGGCGTGTCGATGGTGGACAGCTCGCGGATGCCGGTGATCGCCATCTCGAGCGTCCGCGGGATCGGGGTCGCGGACATGGTGAGCACGTCCACCGAGGTGCGCAGCCGCTTGAGCTGCTCCTTGTGCTCGACGCCGAATCGCTGCTCCTCGTCGACGATGACCAGGCCGAGGTCCTTGAAGACGACCGAGGATCCCAGTATCCGATGCGTGCCGATGACCACGTCGATGGTGCCGTCGGTGATGCCGGCAAGGACCGCGTTGGCCTCCTTGGCCGACTGGAACCTCGACAGGGTCCGTACGGTGACCGGGAAGTTGGCGTAGCGCTCCGAGAACGTCGAGAAGTGCTGCTGCGCAAGGAGAGTCGTGGGAACGAGCACGGCGACCTGCTTGCCGTCCATCACCGCCTTGAACGCCGCCCGGATCGCGATCTCGGTCTTGCCGTAGCCGACGTCGCCACAGATCAGCCGGTCCATCGGGACCTCGGCCTCCATGTCCTGCTTGACCTCGTCGATGGTGCGCAGCTGGTCGGGCGTCTCGGCGTACGGGAAGGCGTCCTCGAGCTCGTGCTGCCACGGCGAGTCGGGACCGAACCGGTGGCCACGGGTCGCCATCCGGGCGGAGTAGAGCCGGATCAGCTCGGCCGCGATCTCCTTGACCGCCTTCTTGGCCCGGCCCTTGCGCTTGGCCCAGTCGCCACCGCCCATCTTGTCGAGGGACGGGGCTTCGCCGCCGGTGTACCTGGTGAGCTGGTCGAGCTGGTCGGTCGGGACGTAGAGCCGGTCGCCCGGCTGACCGCGCTTGGAGGGCGCGTACTCGACCACGAGGTACTCGCGGGTCGCGTTCTGCACCGTGCGCTGGACCATCTCGAGGAACTTGCCGACGCCGTGCTGCTCGTGCACGACGATGTCACCCGCCTTGAGCTGCAAGGGGTCCACGGTGTGCCGGCGCCGCGATGGCAGCCGGCCCATCTCCCTGGAGGTGGATCGGGAGCCGCTCAGGTCGGTCTCGGTCAGCACCGCCAGCCGCAGCCCCTCGGCGACGAAGCCGCGGTCGAACGAGCCGGTGGTGACCGTCGCCACCGACCGCGCGGGTGCCACGTCCAGCGATGCCTCGAGCCGTACGCCGATGTCGTGGCCCTTGAGCACCTCGACCCAGCGCTCGGCCGGGCCGTGCCCCTCGGTGACGACGACGACCCGCCAGCCCTGCGCCAGCCAGGCCCGGACATCGGTCAGGGCCTTGTCGGTGTCGCCGCGATAGGGCTCCGGCTCGCGCGCGCTGACCACCCGGGTGTCGGTGTCCTCGGTCAGCTCGTCCGGGCTGAACGGCGTGACCGACCACCACGGGATGCCGAGGTTCTCCGCGTCGCTGCGGATCTCGCCGAGGGTCTTGTACGCGGCTGCGCCGAGGTCGATCGGGACCGACCCGCCGACGGCCGCGTTGGACCAGGAGGCCTCGAGGAACTCCTGGCTGGTACGGACCAGCTCCGCCGCGCGGGTACGCACCCGCTCGGGGTCGCACACCACGACGTGCGCCCCGGCCTGCAGCTCGTCGAGGAGCAGGGTCATCTCGTCGACCAGCACCGGCGCGAGTGCTTCCATGCCTTCCACCGGGATGCCCTCGGAGATCCGGTCGAGCATGTCGGTCAGGCCGGGGAAGTCGCTGATCAGGGCCTTGGCCCGCGCGCGCACCTCGGGGGTCAGCAGCAGCTCCCGGCAGGGCGGCGCCCACAGGCCGTTCTCGGCGATCTCGAGACTGCGCTGGTCGGCCACCTTGAAGTAGCGCACCTCCTCGATCGTGTCTCCCCAGAACTCCACCCGCAGCGGGTGTTCCTCGGTGGGCGGGAAGACGTCGAGAATGCCGCCGCGTACGGCGATCTCCCCGCGCTTCTCGACCAGGTCGACCCGGTGGTAGGCGGCCTCGACGAGTGCGGTGACGACGTCGTCGAGCTCTGCGGTGTCGCCCGGCCGGAGCTCGACGGGTACGAGGTCGCCGAGCCCGGGCACCTGGGGCTGCAGGACTGAGCGGACCGGGGCGACCACGACCTTGAGCGGACCGGTCGCGGGGTCGGCGTCAGGGCCGATGTTGGGGTGCCGCAGCCGGCGCAGCACCGCGAGCCGCCGGCCCACGGTGTCCGCGCGCGGGGACAGCCGCTCGTGCGGCAGGGTCTCCCAGGCGGGGTACTCCGCGACCGAGTCGGGATCGAGCAGCGAGCGCAGCGCGTGGACCAAGTCCTCGGACTCGCGCCCGGTGGCGGTGACGGCCAGCACCGGACGGTCCGCCTTCGCCGCCAGCGCCGCGATGATGAAGGCGCGCAGCGGCGAGGGTGCGGTGAGGTCGAGGTGCAACGGCGACGATCCGGCCTGTGCAGCCTCGAGCGCAGCGCGGATGGCGGGGTCTTCGGCCAGGACGTCGAGCACTCCGGCAAGGGACAACAGATGCTCCTAGCGGTGACAGCACGAACACCCCCGGACGGCGAGCAGCCCGGGGGTCGAGATGTCCAGGCTACCCCGCGGCGATGCCCGGCCTGCCGTACCCGGCCTGGTCCGGTCAGAGCTTGGTCGCTCGGACGGCGGTCCCGTACGCGCAGATCTCGGTCCAGTTCGGGCCCATCTCGGAGGTGTCGAAGCGCATCGCGACGATGGCGTTGGCCCCCCGCCGGGTCGCCTCCTCGATCATCCGGTTCATCGTCTCGTTGCGGCTGTCGTACAACGCCTTGGTCATCCCCTTGAGCTCTCCGCCCAGGACCGACTTGAGCCCGGCACCCATCTGGGAGAAAGCGTTGCGGGAACGCACGGTGAGCCCCCAGACCTCACCCAGAACCTCGTCGATGCGCCAGCCGGGCAGGTCGTTGGTGGTCGCGATCAGCATCTCGGTCTCCCAGGTCAGGCAGGGTCTGCGTGATATGCATTCTGCGCCCGGTCGAGCCCGTCGGTCAGTAGCGACCCGACCGAGTCGGCGGCGCGGTCGACCAGGAAGTCGAGCTCCTTGCGCTCGGCGGCCGAGAAGTCCCTCAGGACGAAGGCCGCCGGATCCATCCGCCCTGGCGGCCGGCCGATACCGAACCGGACCCGGTAGAACTCGCCGCTGCCCAGGGACTTGCGCAGCGACTTGAGCCCGTTGTGGCCGTTGTCGCCACCACCGAGCTTGAGCCGCAGGCTGCCGTACGGGATGTCGAGCTCGTCGTGGACGGCGACGATCCGGTCGAGCGGGACCTTGTAGAAGTCGCGCATGGCGGCGACCGGGCCGCCGGACTCGTTCATGTAGGCCTTGGGCTTGGCCAGCACGACCCGGGTCCCGTCGAGGTGGCCCTCGACGACGTCGGCTCGGCCCCTGTGCGCCTTGAACTTCGACCGCATCCGCTCGGCGAGGAGGTCGACGACGAAGAATCCGGCGTTGTGCCGGTTGCCGGAGTACTCCGGCCCGGGATTGCCGAGGCCGACGACCAGCCAGCTGTCGTCGGCCATCAGCGTCTGCGGTGCGGCTGGTTACTCGGCGTCGGTGTCGGCCGGAGCCTCGACCACCGGCGACGGTGCGCTGCCCTCGGGAGCCGCGGTCTCGGCGTCGAACTGCGCTGCCGTCTGCTTGGCGACGACGTGGACGATGGTCGCGTCCGGGTCGCCGGCCAGCGTGACGCCGTCCGGCAGCTTGATGTCCCGGGCGTGGATCGCGTCGCCGACCTGGAAGCCCTGGACGGAGACCTCGAACTCGGTGGGGATGTGGGTGGCCTCGGCCTCGACGGACAGCGTGTTCTGGCTGACGTCGAGCATGCCGTCGCTGGTGATGTCGCCGACGACGTTGACCGGAACCTCGACCGTGACCTTCTCGCCCTGACGGACCAGCACGAGGTCCACGTGCTCGAACGAGCCCTTGATCGGGTCGCGGACGACCGACTTGGGCAGGCAGAGCTGGTCGCCGGACTCGAGCCCCTCGAGGCGCAGCAGCGTGTTGGCGCCACCGTGCTTGAGCGCGATCAGCAGGTCGTGGCTGGGCAGCGACACGTGCACCGGTGCGGTGCCGTGACCGTAGAGGACGGCCGGCACCCGGTTGGCGCGGCGGACCCGCCGGGCGGCGCCCTTGCCGAACTCGGTGCGGGGCTCAGCGGCGATACGGACCTCGGACACGGCGGTGCTCTCCTCTTGCGGGGCAGTACGGATACGGGCTCAGGGTCGTGCTGTCGTGCTCGCTTCAGGCGTTCATGCGCTGTGGGCAGCGCCACACCGGAGCGGGCGCACGCGGCCTTGCGACGCATGCCGGGAACTCGTGCGGAACCCGAAGTCTAGCCGTCACTCGGCAGAACCCGAAACGCGCCTGCTCAGCCGTCCCCGTCGAACAGGCTCGTGACCGAGCCGTCGTCGAAGACCTCGCGGATGGCGCGGGCGATCATCGGCGCGATCGAGAGCACCGTCAGCTTGTCGAACCGCTGCTCAGAGGTCAGCGGCAGGGTGTTCGTGGCGACGACCTCGCTGATCCGGGAGTTCTTCAACCGGTCGACGGCAGGGCCGGACAGGACTGCGTGGGTGGTGGTCACCACGACGTCGGAGGCGCCGGCCGCGAACAGCACGTCGGCCGCCTGGGTGATCGTCCCTGCGGTGTCGATCATGTCGTCCACGACGATCGCGACCCGGCCGGAGACGTCGCCGACGACCCGGTTGGCCACGACCTGGTTGGCGACCCGCGGGTCGCGGGTCTTGTGGATGAACGCCAGCGGGCAGCCGCCGAGCCGGTCGGTCCACCGCTCCGCGACGCGTACCCGGCCCGAGTCGGGCGCCACGATCGTGACGTTGCTGGTGTCGTACTTCTCGGCGACGTAGTCCGCGAGCAGCGGCAGCGCGAACAGGTGGTCGACCGGGCCGTCGAAGAAGCCCTGGATCTGGGCGGTGTGCAGGTCGACCGACATCATCCGGTCAGCGCCGGCGGTCTTGAACAAGTCGGCGATCAGGCGGGCCGAGATCGGCTCGCGGCCGCGGTGCTTCTTGTCCTGTCGCGCGTACGGGTAGAACGGCGCCACCACCGTGATCCGCTTCGCCGACGCCCGTTTGAGCGCGTCGATCATGATCAGGGTCTCCATGATCCATTTGTTGATCGACGCGGTGTGGCTCTGCAGGACGAAGGCGTCGCAGCCGCGGACCGACTCCTGGAACCGGACGTAGATCTCGCCGTTGGCGAAGTCCCGGATCGTCGTCGGCGTCGGCTGGGTGCCCAGCTCCGAGGCCACCTCCTGCGCCAGCTCGGGGTAGCCACGGCCGGAGAAGAGCATGAGCGTCTTGCGGCCGCTGATCTGAATGCCGGTCACGGAACTCCCTGGGGTGATGCTCCCATTGTGCCGGTACGGAGCCGCCGCGTCAGTCCTGGTCTCGCACTTCGGGCCGCTGTGACCCGTTGTCCTGTGCCGTCGCGGCCTGTGCGGACTGCGCCGACCGGCTGCCCGGCCGCTTGCGGGCGACCCATCCCAGAACGTTGCGCTGCACCCCGCGAGCGACCGCGAGCGCTCCCGCCGGGACGTCCTCGATGATCACCGAGCCGGCGGCGGTGTAGGCGCCGTCCCCGATCGTGACGGGCGCGACGATCATGCTGTCGCTGCCGATCCGGACGTCCGACCCGACCGTCGAGTGGTGCTTGTGCACTCCGTCGTAGTTGACGAACACGGTGGCCGCCCCGATGTTCGTCCGCTCGCCGATGGTCGCGTCGCCCACGTAGGACAGGTGCGGCACCTTCGAGCCGTCGCCGACCTGGCTGTTCTTGATCTCGACGTACGCGCCGGCCTTGGTGTCGGCGCCGAGCACCGTGCCCGGGCGGAGGTAGGTGTACGGGCCCACCTCGGCGCCGGCCCCGATGTGGGCGCCGATCGTGGTGCTGGCGAGGACGGAGGCGCCTTGTTCGACGATCGTGTCGGTCAGCTGCGACGAGGGGCCGACCACCGCGCCGGCACGTACGACCGTGTGGCCCTTGAGGATGGTGTACGGCTCGATCACCGCGTCGGTCTCGATGACGACGTCGGCGTCGATCCAGGTGCTCGACGGATCGGTGACGGTGACGCCCGCGACCATGGCGGCGTGGACGATCCGCTCACGCAGGGCGGCCCCGGCCGAGGCGAGCTGGGCCCGGTCGTTGACCCCGGCGGCGTCGCGGTGGTCGGCCACGGTGACCGCACCGACCGGGCGCCCGTCGGCGACGAACAGTGCGACGACGTCGGTGAGGTACTCCTCGCCCTGGGCGTTGTCGGTCGTCAGCCGGCCGAGCGCCTCCCGGAGCAGCACTGCGTCGAAGGCGTAGACGCTGGTGCCCACCTCGCGGACCGCCAGCGTCGCCTCGTCGGCATCCCGCTGCTCGACGATCGCCCGTACGGCGCCCGTCGGGTCCCGCACGATCCGGCCGTAGCCGGTCGGGTCGGGCAGCCGGGCGGTGAGCAGCGTCGCGGCGTTCCCGCCGGCGACATGCTCCTCGAGCATCGCGGCCAGCGCCGGGCTGGTGAGCAGCGGCGCGTCCCCTGGCAGCACCACGACGATCCCGTCCAGATCGACGCCGGCTGCTGCCAACGCCTCCAGCGCGACCCGTGCCGCGTGGCCGGTGCCGTGCTGCTGCTCCTGCACCACGGAGCGGGCGGCCGGTGCGATCGCCGCGAGGTGCGTCGTCACCAGGTCCCGACCGTGGCCGACGACCACGACGGTGTGCGCGGCGTGGAGCGGGGCTGCGGCGGCGAGGACGTGCCCCAGCAGGCTCCGCCCGGCCACCGCATGCAGCACCTTGGGCGTGGTCGGCGACTTCATCCGGGTCCCCTCCCCGGCGGCCAGGACGACGACAGCAAAGGGGCGGGGCTGGCTCATCAGGTCGGACTCCTCGCTAGACGAGCTCCCCGGCCAGGACTCGAACCTGGACTCCGAGCCTCCAAAGGGCTGGGTGCTGCCAATTACACCACCGGGGATCGGCGGTCCTCAGGGTATCGGGCTGCCGGTGCGCCACCTACTCCATGCCCTCGTTCATCGGGGCCATCATTCCCGGCCGGCCGGGAATGATGGCCGCAGGACTGCGGCACCCACGGCGAGGCGAGTGGAGACAATGGCACCCGGCGAGTTCGAGGCCTACGACGCACGAGCGTGGCTGCTCGATGGCCGACCGCTGGTGCAGGTCCGGTTCCGATCCGCGCTCGATCCGCTGAGTCGTTGCTGGGGCCTGTGGGACTTCGAAACAGAGCAGCCCACGTTCGTCGCCGGGATGTTTCGTGCGGGCGTCACGATCCAACAAGCGGCGTCGTACCTGGGCCTCGACTCGAGTCCCGGACCCATCCTGGTCGGCGATGCAAGCGGTGCTGAGCGCTTGAGCACCGAGCGACTTCCCGCCGGTCTCATCGAGCACTTGCAGCCGCCTGCCGGCGGACGCGACGGACTTTACTGGGGTTCGTGAGGGACGGGCGACTGGTCACCCGTCCCTCAGCTGCTTCCCGGGTCAGCAGCCGGGCGCGAGGTTACGGGGCATGTCAAGCAGCGCGGTCGGTCGCTGTGGAGAACTCGTTTCCGCGGAATCCCTTTATCCACAGGACTTTCCGCCTCTGCCAGAGCCAACGGGAACTGTCTGACCTCCTCCCTACGGTCCTGGCATGACCAACGAACGAGGTGGAGTCCATGTCAACAATCCCTGCCACACCTGAAGTGTCGGACACCGAGGAGACCCCGCTACCCCTGCTCGAGGCCAGCCTGCTGGCACTGGCGAGCGACCTCGCCGCGGCAGAGTGCCGGTGGCTGCAGATGCTCGCGGAGTTCGACCGCCGAGAGGGCTGGGCCGGCGTGGGCGTGGTGTCCTGCGCGCACTGGTTGTCCTGGCGTTGCGGCCTTTCCCTCAGCACAGCCCGGGAGAAGGTCCGGGTGGCACGCGCACTGCTCACCCTGCCCAAGATCAGCGCATCGTTCGAGAAGGGCGAGTTGAGCTACAGCCGGGCTCGGGCGATCGTCCGCGCCGCCGATCCGGAGAACGAGGCGCTCCTCCTCGACATCGCCCGGCACAGCACCGGTGCCCAGCTCGAGCGGATCGTCCGCGCAACAGTCGGCGTTCAACGGCTCGAAGAGGTGCGTGAACGGCGGTCGCGACGTACCGTCCACTGGCACTGGGACGAGGACGGCTCGCTCGTGCTGCGCGCCCGGCTCGAGCCGGAGGAAGGCGCTGCCGTGCTGGCGGCGCTCGAGGCCGCGCAGGCCAGGCAGCTCTCCTCCGAGCGACCCGAGGAGGCGACAGACGCCGTCGCCGAGAACGAGGAGGTGGACGAAACCGACGACGACGGCCGCGAGCACGGGGAGGTCGAGCCCGACCGAGCCGGGGATGGCCGGCCGGCGCCAGCGTTGATGACCGCCGACGAACGGGCGGCCACCCGTGCCGATGGTCTGGTCGCGATCGCGGAGGCGTTCATCGCGCATCAGGCGCCCGTCGACGGTGCAGACGTCTTCCAGGTGGTCGTTCACCTCAAGGACGACGCTCCGCCGCATCTCGAGGACGGGCCGGTTCTTGCCGTCGAGACGGCGATGCGGCTCTCCTGCGACTCCTCGATCTACTGCATCCACGAGGACGTCCGGGGCGCCGTGCTCGACGTGGGGCGGGCCAGCCGGAGGATCCCGCGGGCTCTGCGGCGGGCGCTGTGGCGGCGGGACGGGGGATGCCGATTTCCTGGCTGCGGTCGACGGCGGCGCGTAGACGCGCATCACGTCGTGCACTGGTCCAAGCTGGGGCCGACCTGCCTGGACAATCTCGTCCTGCTCTGCCGGCACCATCACACGCTGGTGCACGAGGGCGGATTCGGGCTGCGGATGAACGCCCAGGGCCACCCGGAGTTCCGTACCCCCCACGGTGCCGAGCTGCCAGAGTTCCCCGGCGGACCGCGCTCGGAGAACCAGCCGCGGCACTGGCACCGAGGCGAGGTCGCCGCTGACGCCGTCGACACCCAGTGGGGCGGGGAGCCGGCTGACGTCGGCTACGTGGCCTCCGTGATCTGCCAGTCCGCGCACGTGGCCGAACTCGCCCCGGGCTGACCCGGGCGCCGCCCCGCGGGCAAGGAAAGGACTTCGTGGCTTCCGTGGTCGCCTACGCTGGCGTAGGTTACGCTCCCGTAGGTAGCCGTTCGATCCGGAGGAGCACGGATGACTCCACCTCGCCCGACCCTGTTGGCGCCGGGTGACCAGGCCACGGCTGAGGCCGCCCCCGTCCAGGCCCAGCACCGCGGCCCCCGCCCGGCGGTGGTGCTGCCGACCTCGGCGGCCAAGCACCGTGGCGAGCAGATCGCCCTGTTCAGCTTCGTGCTCATCCCGTTCCTGGCCGTTCTCGCGGCGGTCCCCCTGCTGTGGGGCCGCGGGATCAGCCTCACCGATGTGGTCATCTCGTTCTTCGCCTACGCGATCACGGGGCACGGCATCACGATCGGGTTCCACCGCTACTTCACCCACGGCTCGTTCAAGGCCAAGCGCCCGATGCGGATCGCCCTGGCCATCGCCGGGTCAGCGGCGATCGAGGGCCCCGTGATCCGCTGGGTGGCCGACCACCGCCGGCATCACGCCTTCAGCGACAAGGAGGGCGACCCGCACTCCCCCTGGCGCTACGGCGAGAACTTCCGCGGGCTGTGCAAGGGGATGTTCCACGCCCACATGGGCTGGCTGTTCGACGAGGAGCAGACCTCGCAGGAGCGGTTCGCCCCCGATCTGCTCGAGGACAGCGACATCAAGCGGGTGCACGCCTACTTCCCGCTGATCGTGGCCGTGTCCCTCGGGCTGCCCGCGCTGCTCGGCGGCCTGATCACCATGTCCTGGTACGGCGCAGCCACCGCGTTCTTCTGGGGCAGCCTGGTACGGGTCAGCGTCCTGCACCACACGACCTGGTCGATCAACTCGGTCTGCCACGTGGTCGGGGACCGGCCGTTCAAGAGTCGCGACAAGTCGGGCAACGTCTGGCCGCTCGCGCTGATCTCGATGGGCGAGTCCTGGCACAACCTGCACCACGCCGATCCCACCTGCGCCCGGCACGGCGTGCTGCGCGGCCAGATCGACAGCAGCGCCAGGCTGATCGCGTTGTTCGAGCTCTTCGGGTGGGTGTCCGAGGTGCGCTGGCCGTCACGAGAGCGGATCGCCGCCAAGCGGGCTACGTGAACGTGACGCCGAACCCGGCGCCCTCGTGGTGACGGCGACCACGAACGGCCCCAAGCCGGCCCGCAAACGCCCGCCGCCGCCCCGTACGCGGATGACCGGCAAGGAGCGCCGCGAGCAGCTGCTCGACGTCGGCCGCTCGCTGTTCGCCGAGAAGGGCTTCGACGGCACCTCCATCGAGGAGATCGCCGCCAGGGCAGCCGTTTCCAAGCCGGTGGTGTACGAGCACTTCGGCGGCAAGGAGGGCCTCTACGCCGTCGTCGTCGACCGCGAGGTCAGCCGGATGCTCGGCACGGTGGCCGAGGGCCTGTCCGGCGGCACCGCACGGGAGCTGCTCGAGCAGGCGGCGATGGCGCTGCTGTCCTACGTCGAGAACGACAGCGACGGGTTCCGGATCCTGGTACGGGACTCGCCCGTCGCGTCGGCGACCGGCACGTTCGCCAGCCTGATCAGTGACATCGCGACCCAGGTCGAGCACATCCTCGGCCGCGAGTTCAAGGCGCGCGGGTTCGACCCCAAGCTGGCGCCCATGTACTCCCAGATGCTGGTCGGCATGGTCGCGCTGACCGGCCAGTGGTGGCTGGACGCCCAGAAGCCCAAGCGCGAGGAGGTCGCGGCGCACCTGGTCAACCTCGCCTGGAACGGGCTGTCCGGCATGGAGGCGCGGCCACGGCTCAGCACCGACAAGCGCGACAAGCCCCAGCAGGACGTGACCAAGGCCTGACCGGCCCGCTGCCGGCTGGCCGGGACAACGACCGTGACCGAGGATGGCCGCCATGACGATCACGATGTACGGGACCGGCTGGTGTGGCGACTGCAAGCGGGCCAAGCAGTTCTTCGGCGAGCAGCGGGTGCACTACGCGTTCGTCGACGTGGACGCGGACTCCGAGGCCCGGGCCAGGGTCGAGCAGCTCAACGAGGGCAGGACGATCATCCCGACCATCGTGTTCGAGGACGGGTCGGTCCTGGTCGAGCCCTCCAACGCAGAGCTGGCGGCCAAGCTGGGGGTGCAGACCTCAGCCGCGCGCGGGTTCTACGACCTGATCATCATCGGCTCCGGCCCGGCCGGGATGACAGCAGCCCTGTACGCGGCCCGCGAGGGCATCGACACCCTGGTCATCGAGCGCGGGGGGGTCGGCGGCCAGGCGGGAATCACCGAGCGCCTGGACAACTTCCCCGGCTTCCCCGAGGGCGTGAGCGGGGCGGAGTTCGCCGACCGGCTGCAGCAGCAGGCCAAGCGATTCGGCGTCGAGATCCTCGCGGCGACCGAGGTGACCGGCATCGAGCGGGACGACAGCTACCGGGTGGTGCGCACGGCCGACGGAGCCTCGTACCGCGCCTTCGCGGTCCTGCTCTCGCTCGGCTCGACCTACCGCCGGCTCGGCATCCCCGGCGAGGAGGACTTCATCGGCGCCGGCGTGCACTTCTGCGCCACGTGTGACGGGCCCTTCTACCGCGACCAGCACGTGATGGTCATCGGCGGCGGCAACTCCGCGGGCGAGGAGTCGCTGTTCCTGACCAAGTTCGCCGGCCAGGTCACCGTCGTGACCCGGGACGCCAAGCTGTCCGCGAGCAAGGTGGTGGCCGAGAAGGTGGCCGAGAAGGCCACCATCGAGGTGGTCACCGGCGCGACACCGGTGGAGTTCCACGGCGACCGGCGGCTGGACCACGTCGTGCTCAAGGACCTGGCCACCGGTGACACCCACGAGGTCGACGTCGACGGGGTGTTCGTCTTCATCGGGCTCACCCCGAACACCGATCTCGTACGGGACCTCGTGGACCTCGACGGGCAGGGCTTCATCACGACCGACGCCGCACTGAGCACGTCCATCCCGGGCATCTTCGCCGCCGGGGACTGCCGGGCCGGCTCGACCAAGCAGGCCGCCTCGGCGGCCGGTGAGGGCGCAGCCGTAGCGCTGGCGATCCGGCGCTACCTCGAGCCGCTGACCGCCGGCATGCCGGAGCAACGTGAGCTGCACCCGATGGTGACCGAGGTCTGAGGCTGGGTACGGGGCCGGGGTGACCGTACTCATCGGGACCTCTGGCTGGCAGTACGCGTCCTGGAAGGCGCCCTACTACGGCAGGACGCCGCAGCGGCAGTGGTACGAGAAGGTGCTCACCGACTTCCGGACGGTCGAGCTCAACGTGTCGTTCTACCGGCTGCCCAAGCTCGAGACGTTCCAGGGCTGGGCGAGGCGGGGGCCGGACGACGCGGTGGTGACCGTGAAGGCAAGCCGCTACCTCACCCACATCAAGCGGCTCAAGGACCCCCAGCCGTCGGTGGCGCTGCTGATGGAGCGGGCGTCCGGGCTCGGCAACCGGCTGGGTCCCGTACTCGTCCAGCTGCCGCCCGACCTGCGCGCCGACCCCGACAACCTGGCCGCGACCCTCGACGCCTTTCCGGCCGGCGTGCGGGTCGCCGTGGAGCCGAGGCACGAGTCGTGGTGGAGCGACGAGGTGCGCGAGGTGCTGACCCGGCGCAACGCGGCGCTGGTCTGGGCCGACAGGTTGGGCAAGCCGATGGGACCCCTGTGGCGGACGGCGGAGTGGGGCTACCTGCGGATGCACGAAGGGCGCGCGCATCCGTGGCCGTTCTACGGCAGGACGGCGCTGCAGACCTGGGCGGCGCGGCTGCAGGAGACGTTCGGCGACGATGCCGACGCCT